>NZ_CP134991.1:300000-419464 GCF_039370165.1 Buchnera aphidicola (Chaitoregma tattakana)
TTAACAGAGCTATGGCAATACTGTATCCAATAAAAGTTATAATATACAGTTTACCAAAAAATTATAAAAAAATAATAAAGATACCAAATCATCCTAAAATCAAAAAACTTGGAACACAAAAAATTATTTTAAGAAGAGAAATATATATAGATAAAAATGATTTTATTAATAATAATCACATAATAGAAAAAAATGTACATATAAAATGGAAAGCAAAATTACGATATTCATATGTTATAAAATCTAAAAAAATAATACTAAATTCATTAAATCAAACTCAGACAATTTATTGTAAACATTATCAAAACAAATGTTTCAAAAAAAACAGTAAAGTTAAAATAATACATTGGATTTCTAAAAAAGAATCTATAAAATCTAAATTCAAACTATACGAAAACTTATTTGTGACTAGAAGACCTGCAAATAAGAAAAATATGATACAATATATAAATAAAAATTCTTCTAAGACTATATGTGGGTTAGTACAAAAAGATATAATTTATAAAATGTTAAAAAATTATATACAATTTGAAAGAATTGGATATTTTTTTTTAAATAAAAACATAAAAGATAAAAATATAACTTTTACACGTATAACAAAATTAAAAAAAAATAAAAAATGTCAAAAATAAAACAAATATTTGCAAGAGAAATTATAGATTCTAGGGGATATCCTACAATAGAATCAGAAGTGTATTTAGCAGATGGATCTTATGGAAGATCAAGTGTTCCTTCAGGAGCTTCTACAGGAATGAAAGAAGCTTTAGAATTACGAGATGGAAATAAAGAATATTTTTTTAAGCAAGGAGTATTAAATGCAGTAAAAAACGTAAATAATATTATATTTAAAATTTTAAAAAATAAAGACGCGTCTGATCAAGAAAAACTTGACAATATTATGATAAAAGAAGATGGAACCAAAAATAAATCTTATCTTGGCGCTAACGCAATATTGTCTGTTTCATTATCTATAGCAAAAGCATATTCTAAATATAAGAAAATTAATTTATATGAATATATATATAAATTGTCTGGACAAAATAAAGATATAATAATGCCATCTCCTATGATAAATATAATTAATGGAGGAAAACATGCAAACAATAATTTAGATATACAAGAATTTATGATACAACCTAAAAAAAACATATCTATTAGAAAAGCTATAAGAATTGGATGCGAAATATTTCACTCACTAAAAAAAATATTAAGAAAAAATAATATAAATACATCAGTAGGCGATGAAGGTGGTTTTGCACCAAATTTAAACAATCATGAAGAAGCATTTAAATTAATACAAAAATCGATAAAACACACTAAATATAGATTAGGTAAGGACGTAACAATAGCTATAGATTGCGCAGCATCAGAATTATATAACAATAAAATTAAAAAATATAAATTAAATAGTGAAAACAAAATTTTTAACTACAAAGAATTTACAAAATATCTACAAAAAATGTCTATAAAATATTGTATAAAATCTATAGAAGATGGACTACATGAAAATGACTGGAAAGGTTTTATATACCAAACAAAAAAAATTGGGGAAAATATACAAATAGTAGGAGATGATCTTTTTGTAACAAATTATAAAATATTACAAAAGGGAATATTAAAAAAAGCTGCAAATGCAATTTTAATAAAATTAAACCAAATAGGAACTTTAACGGAAACATTAAAAACTATTGATATTGCGAAAAGATCAAAATATAAAACAATAATTTCACATAGATCAGGAGAAACTGAAGACACATTTATATCTGATTTGTGTGTTGGAACAGTATCTGATCAAATAAAAACAGGTTCAATGTCAAGATCAGAAAGAATAGCTAAATACAATAGATTAATAAGAATAGAAGAAAACATAAAAAAAATTAGTTTATAAAAATGCTACTATTTTTTTTTAAAACATAAAACTACATTTTTTAAATATATAAATATGAAAAAAAAAACTTTTATAATAGATGGCACGTATTATATGTATAAATACTATTTTGCTATACCAATGTTAAAAAATAAACTTGGAAATCCTGTAAATATAATATATGGATTTACAAAAATGATTAATATAATATGTAAAAAATATAAACCTGACAAAATAATTATGGTTTTTGATTCTAAAAAAAAAAATTTTAGACAAAAAATTTATAAAAAATATAAAAAAAACAGACCTAAAATGCCAAATAAAATTATAGAACAAATAATACCATTAAATTTTTTATTAAAAAATTTGGGAATACCAATAGTAAGTATTCCTTATATAGAAGCAGATGACACAATAGGAATTCTGTCAAAAATAGAAAATAAAAATAAAAATTTTGTATTTATACTTACTAATGACAAAGATATATATCAAATAATAAACTCATCTACATTTATATTAGAAAATTTATATAAAAAAATAGACAAATATGAGGTTCAAAGAAAGTATAAGATATTACCGAAAAATATTCCTGATTATTTATCATTAGTAGGAGATAAATCAGATAACATACCAGGAGTGCCTTGTATAGGAAAGAAAACTGCACAAATATTAATAAAAAAATATTGTAATATAAAAAATATTTATAACAATATAAATGAAATTAAAAGTTTAAAAATAAAAAATGTAAACAATATCATAAAAAATTTAACAAAACATAAAATACAAACTATACTTTCTTTAAAACTTACTACGCTACACTTAAATTTTAAAATAGAAAAAAAATTTAAAAATCTAAATTTGAAAAAACCTAATATAAATAATTTAAATAAATTTTTTAAAAAAAATAATTTTAATATATTTTATAAAAAAAATATAGAAATAAAAAAAAAAATATATAAAAACAATCTAAATAACAATTTTAAAAAAAACATGCTATAAATATAGTAAATAAGTTATTTTAAAAATTTTAAATATACTATAAAATATGAAAAAAATAAAAAATATAGCAATAATAGCCCATGTAGACCATGGAAAAACCACTTTAATAGATAAATTACTTAAAGAGTCAAAATATTACAAAGAAAAAAAAAATAAAGAAGAACGTATTATGGATTCTAACTTCTTAGAAAAAGAACGAGGTATTACAATATTGTCAAAACATGCATCTATATTTTGGAAAAATTATAAAATAAATATAGTAGATACTCCTGGGCATGCAGATTTCGGAGGAGAAGTTGAACGAATAATGTCTATGGTAGATTCTGTATTATTAATAGTAGATGCACTAGAAGGGCCTATGCCACAAACTAGATTTGTTACAAAAAAATCTTTTTTATACAATTTAAAACCAATAGTTGTAATAAACAAAATAGATAGAAAAAATTCTAGACCTAACTGGGTATTAGAAAAAATTTTTGACTTATTTATAAACTTAAATGCTACGGAAGAACAATTAGATTTCCCAATAGTATATACTTCTGCTGCATTAGGAACTTCTGGATTAGAAATAAATAATATAAAAAATAACATGATTCCACTAATAAAAACAATAATAAAATACACACCAGAAAAAATAAATTATTGTAATAAAAAATTAAAAATGCAAATATCACAAATACATTATGATAGTTATTTAGGACACATAGGAATAGGAAGAGTTAAATTCGGAACAATTAAAAAAAATCAGACTGTATTTGTAATAAATAATAAAAAAAAAAAATGTATTAGAAAAATAAATAAAATATTACATTATAAAGGGGTAGAAACGGTTGAAACAGATTCGTCTAGTGCTGGAGAAATAGTTTTAATATCTGGCATAGAAAACATTGAGATATCTGATACTATATGTGAAAAAAAAGATGAAATAGCTTTTCCTGACCTAATAATAGATAAACCTACAGTAAAAATATTTTTGTCAGTAAATACATCTCCTTTATCTGGAATTGAAGGAAAATATTTGACTTCTAGACAAATATTAAAAAGATTGAAAGAAGAAATCTCAAAAAATGTATCTTTAAAAATAGATTATAAAAACGACTCAAACACATTTTGCATATCTGGAAGAGGAGAACTGCATTTATCAATTTTAATTGAAACAATGAGAAGAGAAGGATTTGAAATGGAATTGTCAAGACCAAAAATAATTTTTAAAGATTATAAAAAAAAAATATATGAACCATATGAAAATTTGATAATAGACATAGAAAAAAAACACCAAGGAAACATAATGAAATTTATAGGAGAAAGAAAAGGAAGTTTAAAAAATATTATTGAAAGTAATGAAAAAAATAGAATATGCCTAGACTATTATATTTCAAGTAGAGCTTTAATAGGATTTCGATCAGAATTTAATAATATAACTTCTGGTACTGGCATATTTTATTCTTCTTTTAAAAAATATGATATAAAAAAATCGTATGAAATAGGGCAAAGGAAAAATGGAGTATTAATATCTAATAAAAGTGGAAAAGCACTAGGGTTTTCTTTATTTTCTTTACAAAACAGAGGGATATTATTTATAACACATGGAGAAAAAGTATACGAAGGACAAATCATAGGAATACATAATAGAGCAAACGATTTAACAGTTAATTGTTTAACTGGAAAAAAATTAACAAATATGAGAGCTTCAGGAAGCGATGAAGCAATAAATTTAAAAAAGCATACTATTATTACTTTAGAAAAAGCATTTAGTTTTATTAACGATGATGAACTAATAGAAATAACACCAAAAAAAATAAGATTAAGAAAAAAATATTTAAAAAGTAGTGAAAGAAAAAAATTTAAAAAAAATAAAATATAAAATTATTTTTTTAATAATATATTTATTAAATTAAAATATTTTTTTTTGTTATAAACTACTTTCAAATTTTCTGAATTTACTATGGTTCTAATTTTTTCTAAAGCATTATTAAAATTGTTATTTACAATCAAATAATCATAATCTTTATAACTTTTTATTTCTTCAGAAAATTTTTTCATTCTTTTTGAAATAATTTTATGACTATCTTGATTACGATGTTTTAATCTTCTAACTACTTCACTTTTAGATGGAGGGAGTATAAATATACTAGTAGAAAATAAAACTTTTTTTTTTATTTGCTTAGCACCATTATAATCAATATCCAAAAAAACATCTTTTCCTTTTTTTAACTGACGATTTATTTCAAAAAAACTAGTTCCATAATAATTATTAAAAATTTTTGCGTATTCTATAAATTTTTTTTTAATAATCATAGTTTTAAACATATTTCTGGAAACGAAATTATAATGTATCTTATCAATTTCATTACACCTTTTCTTTCTAGTTGTATAAGATATAGATAAAAAAATATTATTTGTAGTATCTTTTTCAAAAAATTTTTTTAATAAACTAGTTTTTCCTGTTCCGCTTGGTGCAGATAAGATAAAACATATACCAAAGTCTTTATTATTTTTCATAAAAATTATTTTAACAAACCTATCTTATCGTTAAGACACTCTTGTATATACTTTTTATTTTTAGAATAGTATTTTTTGTAACTATATTGTTTAATACACACTGTATAAATATATAGTCATCTATTTTAACTGAAAATACAACTATTCCAAAAATTATTTTACCATACTTTGTAATTTTTAAAATACGTTCTCCAATATTAGGAACATTTTTAGATATACTATATATTAAAAACAATTTTTTTTTGTTAGGATTTTTATATCTAATTCTAGATAAAATTTCTTGCCCCTTGTAACATCCTTTATGAAAACTCACTGCATTAAATTTTTCTAAGTTTAAAGAAGAAGGAAAAAATTTTTTGCAACTTTTTTTTTCTATTATAGGAAAGCCAATATCCATATCCCAAAAATCCCATTCTTGTAATGGTCTATAACAAAATTTTTTAAAATTATTTTCTATAAAAATTTGAATGTCTTTATAAGTAGAAATAATTATAAATCTTTTCATAACAGAATTTATTTTTAAAAATGTGAAATTATCCTTTTTTACAACTGACTTATTTAAAAAAGATATGCTAAAATATTTTTCTAAAAAAATAAGTGATTCTTTACCACAGATACCATATATAACAAAATTTTTAGACGTTAAAATATTAACTTTTGAAAAAACAGAATACTTTTTGATTTCATCAAATTGATATTTCAACACACTATTTCTATGTAAATATGCATAAGAACTACTAGAATAACGAAAAATTAAAAATACACTAATTACTCTACCGAATATATTACAACAAGAACCAACACCATATTCATGATTAGATAATAATGTTAAATCATTTGTAATCTGACTTTGTAAATATTTTTTACTATCTCTACCAGAAACTATAACTAAAGAAATATTACATAAATTATATAAAAAAAGTTTGTTACTATTAGAAACTTTTTTAAAATAACGAAAACAAAAACTGTGTTTCAAATATACCTCTGCAAAAAATTTATAAAATTTTAGTTTTAAAATTTAAAAAATACTTTTAAAATATATAAAAATAATTAACATAAATTAAAACAAATAAAATTTATTTTATCATATATATAAAATATATAATAGAGAAATATTATGAAACTTATGAAAATGAAAAAAAAATTAAAAGCCTTAAAAAAAAAAATGAAAACTTAAAAAAAACAACACACTATTATAAAAAAAGTAAAATATTAAACGAAATCAGAAAAACCTTATGTAAAAAAGATACATGGAAAAAAACTGATATAATACGAAAATTAAAAAAACATAAAAAACAGATAAAACAAGAAATATCTCCTATAAAAAAAAATTGCAGAAAAATAAAATATTTACTAGAATTAGTTGATTTATCTATAAAATTAAAAAATTATGAAATATTACAAGACATAAAGCATGAAACCAAAAAAATAAAAAAAAGCATAAAAGAAACTGAATTTTATAAAATGTTTTCTGGAAAAAATGATAAATTAAATTGTTATTTAGACATACAACCTGGATCAGGGGGTGTAGAATCACAAGATTGGGCAAATATGCTATTAAAAATGTACTTAAAATGGGCAAATAAAAAAAAATTTATAACAAAAATAATTTCTAAATATAAAGGAGAAATTGCAGGAATAAAATCAGCAACTATTTATATATCAGGAAATTTTGCATTAGGATGGTTTAGAACAGAGACAGGAATACACAGATTAGTTAGGAAAAGTCCATTTAATTCTACTGGTAAAAGACATACTTCTTTTGCATCAATATATGTTTATCCAGATATAAAGGAAAAAACTAAACTAAAAATGTTAAATTCAGATATTAAAATAGACGTATATAGATCTTCAGGAGCAGGCGGGCAACATGTAAACAAAACCGAGTCTGCAGTAAGAATAACACACATACCTACAAATTTAGTTACACAATGTCAAAACTATCGCTCTCAGCACAAAAACAAAGAACAAGCCATAAAACAAATGGAATCTAAATTATATAACTTAGAAATAAAAAAAAACAAAAATGCAAAAAAAGATTTAGAAAACTTAAAATCTAAAATAACATGGAGTAAACAAATTCGATCTTATATTCTAGACTTATCTATAGTAAAAGATACTAGAACTGGGGTAGAATCTAACAACATACAACATGTTTTAGAGGGTAACTTAGATACTTTCGTAAAAGCATCGTTAAAATTAGGAGTTTAAAAAAAATGAACAAAACAAACAAAATAATAAAAATATCTGAATCACATAAAATAAGAGAAGATAGTATAAAGTATATAAATAAACATAATTTTACTTATCCCAACAATTTTAATCCTAATACTACATGTAGAAAAATATTAAAAAAATATAAAAATTTATATGAAAAAAATGCAAATTTAATAAGTCAAGATATAAAAATAGCTGGCAGAATAACCAAAATTAGAACAATGGGAAAAGCTTCATTTTGTGAAATACAGGATATAAGTGGAAAAATACAATTATACATTTCACAAAAATATGTAAATAAAAACTTTTATAAAAAAATTTTTATGAAATGGAATTTAGGAGATATAATAGGAGTATACGGTAATGTATTTAAAACTAAAACAAATGAAATAACTGTAAAATGTAAAAAGTTAAAATTATTAACCAAAACATTCAGACTAATTCCAAACAACTATTACGGTTTAACAGACAGAGAAAAATGCTATAGAAAAAGACATCTAGATCTAATATCTAATAAAAAATCACTAAAAAAATTTATAACAAGATCTTATGTAATATTTTTTATAAGACAATTTTTTATAAAAAAAGAGTTTTTAGAAGTAGAAACACCTATATTGCAAGATATTCCAGGAGGAGCATTAGCTAAACCATTTATTACTCATCATAATTCATTAAATAAAACAATGTATTTAAGAATATCTCCTGAATTATATTTAAAAAAATTAATAGTAGGAGGCTTTGAAAAAATATTTGAAATTAGCAAGAACTTTCGAAATGAAGGAATATCCTCTAAACATAATCCAGAATTCACTATGATTGAAGCTTACATGGCATATTCTAACTATTTAGATATGATGAATCTTTTAGAAGAACTATTTAGATATGTCATTAAAAATATTAAAAAAAAAAGTTTCATAAAATATAATAAAATAAAAATAAATTTTAAAAAAAAATTTATTAAAATGACAATAGATGAAGCAATAGTAAAATTTAATGACAATATAAATATAAAAGATTTAAATAACATTGATTATATAAAAAAAATTTTAGTAAAAAAAAATATAAAAATCAAAAATTATTATAGTATAGAAAGAATAAAAATGAAATTGTTTGAACAAACTGTAGAAAAAAAAATTGTATACCCAACATTTATTACAAATTATCCTGTAGAAACTTCACCTCTCTCTAGAAGAATGAACGACAAAAAAAAATTGACCGAAAGGTTTGAATTGTTTATTGCGGGTATGGAAATCAGTAATGGATTTTCAGAACTAAATGATCCAATAGACCAGAAAAAAAGATTTAGAAATCAGATAAAAAATAATAAAGAAAATAATTTTTATGACAAAGAATATATTGAAGCTTTAGAATATGGTCTACCTCCAACTTCTGGTGTGGGAATAGGAATAGATAGAGTAATAATGTTATTAACAAATTCCAAAAATATTAGAGACATAATTTTATTTCCAACTTTAAGAAAAACAGATAAAAACGTATAAGAATAAAAAAAAATTATATACAAACATACAAGAGAAAATACATGAATAAACAAAAAAATAAAATATATTATGTAATAAGAAAAATTATAAAAAAAAATAATTCTCCGTTTTGGTTATATAAAGAACAAGATATTTTAAATCAAATCAAGAAGTTAAAAAAATTTGATGTAATACGATTTGCACAAAAATCTTGTTCCAACATAAATATATTAAAGATAATGAAAAGAAATAAATTAAAAGTAGACGCAGTTTCATCTGGAGAAATAGATAGAGCAATAGAAGCTGGATTTTCGTCACAAAATGATGAAATAGTTTATACTTCTGATATTTTTGATAAAGAAACTTTATCTAAAGTTGTTAATTTGAATATTACAGTAAATATTGGCTCTATAGACATGATAAAACAAATAGGAAAAATTTCTCCCGGGCATAACATATGGTTAAGAATTAATCCAAAATTTGGACATGGACATAGTAAAAAAACTAACACTGGTGGGAACAATAGTAAACATGGAATATGGAAAGTAAAACCTGCAATAAAAGAAATACAAAAATATGGTTTAAAATTATCTGGATTTCATGTTCATATAGGATCTGGATCAAACTTGCACAACTTAAAAAAGGTATGCAAGTATTTAAAAAATAAAATAATAAAAATGAATAAGAAAATCAAAATAATATCATCAGGAGGAGGCATACCTACACCATATAAAAATGATGAAAAAGTTTTTGATATAAAAAAATATTCTGAATACTGGATAAAGACTAAAAAAAGTCTAGAAAATTATTTTAACCAAAAAATCATACTAGAGACAGAGCCTGGAAGATTTATAGTATCAAAATCTGGATTTTTAATATCAGAAGTAAGAGCAATAAAAAAAACTGATAAGTACAAATTTGTAATAATAAATGTAGGATTTAACGATTTAATTAGACCGGTAATGTATGGAAGTTATCATAAAATTTCTATAATAAATATGACAAAAAAAGATGCAAAAACAAAATTAAAAAAAAAAGAAGATGTCGTAATATCTGGACCGCTGTGTGAATCAGGAGATATATTTACTATACATAATAACGGTAATATAATTACAAGAAAACTTAAAAAAATTTATGTTGGAGACTATTTAATTTTTCATGATGTTGGAGCATATGGATCCTCTATGTCATCTAATTATAATAGCAGACCATTAATACCAGAATTTTTATTAACATATGATAATAAAATAAAAAAAATAAGAAAAAAACAAAAAATTTTAGATTTAATAAAACTTGAAAAATAAAATGTTGTCATAAAAAATAAATTTATAAAAAAACATTTAATATATATAAAATGTATAAAAAAACCACTTAGTATAATGCAAATTTAAAAAATATTTTTTTCCATAAAAAAAAAATATATTTAAGTTGTATTTATTAAAACAAAAATATATTATTTTTTTTATTATATAAAACTATTTATACAAACATTTTATATTTTCAAATAAATCTAAAATATAATTATAAATATGATGTTTTATAAAATATAAACAAATATTGTTAATAAAACTAATTAAAAATGAAAAAAATATATATAAAAACTTGGGGATGTCAAATGAACGAAAATGATTCGTTCATAATAAAGAGAACATTAAAAAAAAAATTACAATGTACTTATGTAAATAATAGCAAAAAAGCAAATATACTTATATTAAATACATGCTCAATTAGAGAAAAAGCACAAGAAAAATTATTTCATCAATTAGGAAGATGGAAAAAAATTAAAAAAAAAAATTCAAAAATAATAATTGCCGTTGGTGGATGTGTAGCAAATCAAGAAGGAAAAAAAATTTATAAGAGAGCACCATATATAGATATCATATTTGGAACTCAAACAATACATCTCTTACCAAAAATGATAGAAGAAAAAAAAAATACAAAAAAAATATTAGTTGATGCTAAACTAAAGGGTATGCAAAAATTTAATATTATATTTACACCAAAATATACGCATTATAAAACATATGTAACTATAACAGAAGGATGTAATAAAAAATGTTCATTTTGTGTAGTTCCTACAACTAGAGGAAAAGAAATAAGTAGACCATATAAAGATATATTATTCGAAATAAAAAACATGGTAAGACAAAATATTAGAGAAGTTACATTATTAGGGCAAAATGTAAATTCATATTTATATATAGATAAAAATTCAAATAACATATGCAATTTTCAAGAACTATTATACAAAATTTCTAAAATAGAAGAAATAAAAAGAATAAGATTTATAACAAGTCATCCAAAAGATTTTAACAACAAAATTATAGATTCGTATAAAAAAATACCCAAGTTAGTAAATTTCTTACATCTACCTATACAAAGTGGCTCCGATAAAATATTAAAACTTATGAAAAGAGGATACACTGTAAAAAGATATAAAAAAATTATAACAAATATATTAAAAGCACGACCAAATATGCAAATAAGTTCAGACTTTATAATAGGATTTCCAGGAGAAACAGAAAAAGATTTTAACAGAACTATGAAAATTATATCCGAAATAAATTTTGACAATAGTTTTAGCTTTATATATTCTAAAAGACCTAATACTATTGCAAGCAAACTAATCGATAATACTACTTTACAAGAAAAAAAACATAGGTTACATAAAGTACAAAAACAAATTTTTTATCAATCTATGCAATGGAATAGAAGAATTATAGGTACGACGCAAAATATTCTAGTACATGGAACATACAAAAAAAATAAAAAAAAATTGATAGGAACTACAGATAGCAATAGAATTGTACGATTTTATGGCTGTGATAGTGAAATAGGAAAAATTGTTTCTGTTAAAATAAATGGTATGAAAAAAAAATATTTTTATGGAAATATAAAAAAATAATTATATGTAAAAAAAATTTTTATAAAATGTTAAAGTTCTAAAAAAAATGAAAAAAATTAAAATAAATCTTAAAAAAAAATATAAAGCACAACACTTTTATCCTAAAAAAAAAAAATATTAAGTTGGTTAAAACTAGTTATTAAAAAAGATATAGAAATAAGTATTATAATGATAAAAAAAAGTGAAATGAAAAAATTAAACTTTAAATATAAAAATAAAAAAAAAACTACAAATATATTATCATTTTCATATAATACTATAAATTTTTTAAAAAATAAATTTTTAGGCGAGATAGTAGTATGTAATGAAGTTATATATGAAGAGTCTATACAACAAAAAAAAATATTAATAGCTCACTGGGCTCATATTATAATACATGGAGTATTACATTTATTAGGATATAATCATAACAAAAAGATGGAAAAACTAGAAAAAAAAATTATGAAAAATTTAGGATATAAAAATCCATATTATATATAAAAACATTATAAAATTAATTATAACATTTTAAATTTTATTAATATATAATATATAAAATATTTTCTTATCAAACAAAAAATATAATATGAATTTGAAAAAAGAAAAAAAAAATAATAAAGAAGATAAGAAAGGATTTCTAAATATTTTTAAACAACAATTATTCCATAGCATTTCAAAGAGTAAAGATGATTTAACATCATTGATAAAAAATTCTAAAAAAAAATCTTCAATAAATAAAAATACTAGAAATATGTTAGGTAGAGTTATACAGACAACAAAAAAAAGAATAAAAGAAATCATGGTACCAAAAATTCATATGATAACTATAAAATCTACAAATAATTTGTTTCAATGTCTTAAAACTATAGAAAAATATTGTTATTCAAAATTTCCTATAATAAATAAAAAAAACAAAATACAAGGATTTATAACAATAAAAAATCTTATTCCATTTATAAGTAATAAGAAAAAAAATTTTTCTATAAAAAAAATATTACAGCCTATAATTATAATCCCTGAAAGTAAATATATAGATACCACACTATCTGAACTGAGTTCAAAAAAAAATAATATCGCAATAATAATTGATGAATTTGGTACAGTATCTGGATTAATTACTATAAAAGATATTATAAAATTTATAGTTGGAAAAACAGCATATAAATCAAACGATATAAATAAAAAAAATATTACTAAAGTACAAAAAAAAAAATTCATAGTAGAAGGATTAACAAAAATATTAGATTTTAATAAATATTTTAAGACTGATTTAAAAGATTTAGAAATAGATACTATTGGTGGATTAGTTTTAAACTATTTTGGAAAACTACCTAATTTAGGAGAAAAAATAAATATAAAAAATTGTTCTTTTGAAATAATTGAAACAAATAATATAAGAATAAAAAAAATGAAAGTTATAATTTTAAAAAATATAAGTTAAAATTAATAAAATAAAATTTTTTTAATTAATTTTTCAAGAGATATATTATGAATGAAGAATATAATCATAAAAAGATAGAGAAAGAAATACAACAATATTGGAAAAAAGAAAACACTTTTCAAGTTCATATTAATNNAAAAAAAAAAAAAAATACTACTGCTTATCTATGTTTCCATATCCATCAGGAAATTTACATATGGGGCATATTAGGAACTATACAATAAGTGATATAGTTGCTAGATATTATAGAATGTTAAATAGAAATGTATTACATCCTATGGGATGGGATGCATTCGGATTACCTGCTGAAGAAGCCGCAACAAAAAATAATATAGAACCATACAAATGGACATATAAAAACATAAAATACATGAAGAAACAACTTCAATCTATGGGTTTTAGTTATGATTGGACTAAGGAAATTAATACATCAGATCCAAAATATTATAAATGGGAACAATACGTATTTCTAAAATTATATAAAAAAAAGATAACATATAAAAAAAAATCTTTGGTAAATTGGTGTGAATATGACAATACAGTTTTAGCAAACGAACAGGTAATAAACGGAAAGTGTTGGAGATGCCATAATATAGTCACAAAAAAAAGAATTAAACAATGGTTTATTAAAACTAAAAAGTATGCAAAAAGATTACTAAAAGACATAAAATATTTGAAATACTGGCCTAAAAAAGTAATTTCAATGCAAAAAAAATGGATAGGTTATGAAAAAAAAATAAAATTCTTAATACAAATAAAAAATGAAAAAAAAATTTTTGTGTATACATCTAGAATAGATACATTATGTGGTGTAACATTCATAGCAATGTTTTATAAAAACAAATTTATAAAAAATAAAATTAAAACACACACAATAATAAAACAAATTTTTCAAAAATGTAAAGAAAATAGAAATAAAAAAATTAAAAAATCATATAAAACTCATTTCTGTGCGATAAATCCTATTACAAAAAAAAATATTCCAATATGGATATTAAACTATTCAATAAGAAAAAACTTTAAAAAAAAAACTATAATAGCTTGTCCAGCTCATAACATAGAAGATTGGAAGTTTGCTAAAGAAAATAAAATAGAAATAATATTTGTAATAAAAAATAAAAAATTACAAAAAAATAATATAATTAAAAAAAAACCTATTTTAAAAACTGGAATATTATATAATTCAACAAAAGAAATAAATGGATTAAATAGCAAAGATGCTATTAAAATAATTATAAAAAAAATAAATGAAAATACAAAAGTATATATAAAAGACACATTTAGAATAAAAGATTGGAATATATCTAGACAAAGACAGTGGGGATGCCCTATACCTATTGCCACTTTAGAAAATAAAAAAATAATATCTATACCACAAAAAAAATTACCAGTAGTATTAAATTATAAAATAGACAATAAAAAATTAAAAAAAGAAATTATAATAAATGGTAAAAAAGCAATGTTAGAAAATGATACTTTTGACACATTTATGGAATCTTCTTGGTATTATATAAGATACACAAATCCAAAATATAAAAACAGTATGGCTGACCCTAAAGCTACATCATATTGGCTTCCTATAGACTTTTATATAGGTGGTATAGAGCATGCAACTATGCATTTAATATATTTTAGATTATATTGTAAAATATTGAAAGATTTAAAAATAATTAATTTTAAAGAACCAGTAAAAAAATTGTTATGCCAAGGAATGGTACTATCTCACGCATTTTATAAATTTGTTAAAAAAGAAAAAGTGTGGATTTCTAGTGAAAAAGTTAAAATTATAAAAAATAATACTGGTAAAATTGTAAAAATAATAGATAGAAAAGATAAAACTAAAGTAAACTATTTTGGTCTGACCAAAATGTCAAAATCTAAAAATAATGGTGTAGAACCACTAAAAATAATAGAAAAATATGGAGCAGATTCACTAAGACTATTTATTACATTTGCCGCTCCTATTGAAGAATCTATGGAATGGAAAAATGAAGGTGTAAATGGTTCTTATAGATTTATAGTAAAAATATGGAACTTAAGCAATACATATTTAAAATATTATATAGATAAAATGTCAAAAATAAATAATAAAAAATTAAATGCAGAACAAAAAAAAGTCAGACAGAATGTTCACAAAACTATAGTAGTAGTATCAAATAATATGAAAGAAAAAAAATCTTTTCACACCTCTATAGCAAGTATAATGAAAATTACAAATATAATAGAAAAATTTTGTAAAAAAGAAAATTTATTAATAATAATTGAATCTATAGTCATAATACTAAAATTGCTTAATCCATTTATTCCACATATAATTTTTTACATTTTTAAAAAATTTCATCTATTACATGAAATTAGAAATAAATGCTGGCCAAAGCCAGACCAACAAGCTATTTTAGAAAATACATATAAAATTGTTACTCAAATAAATGGAAAAAAAAGATATGTTTTTAAAATTAAAAAAAACACTAATAAAGATACAATTTTTTCAAAAGTTAAAAATAATAAATATATAAAAAAATACATTATTAACAAAAAAATAAAAAAAATAATATTTATACAAAACAAAATAATTAATATTGTTACTAACTAAAAAAACAAAAAAAATAAAAGAAAATTACATTATATATTTTAAATTAAAACATGAAAAAAATATATTTAAAAAACGGTATTGACATAAAATTAGAGTCAAATACTTCTTTTTTTATAATAATAGAAAATGAAATATCTTTAGCAGAAGAAGCGACAAAAAAAATTTTAGAAGAAGCTAGAAAAAAAGAATTCGTATGCATAAAAAAAATTAATGTTAAAGAAAACAAAAAAAATTTTGAGTATTTTAACACTCAAAACTTTTTTTATAAAAAAAAAATTGTTTTAGTAAGCTTTTCTAATAAAGATATTTTTAACAATTTGACGAAACTAATAGAAAAAATAAAAAAAACAAAAAATCAAAAAATAGTAGTAATAATAAAACTAATAAAGATAAAAAATTTTAAATATGTAAATAAAATATTACAACTAATAAAAAAATATATATTAATAAATTGTACAGCTAACAGTAATAAAGATGTTATAAACTGGATAGATTATAATGCTAAAAAAAATAAAACAAAGATAACAAAAAATGCTAAAAACTTATTATACTATCATTATAAAAATAACATTACTAAATTAACTCAAATAATATTACAATTTAAATTTATATTTAAAAACAAAAAAATTAATACGAAAAAAATAGAAAAAATAATGTGTAATAATCAAAATTTTACATATAAAGAATTAGTACACATTTTTTTTACAAAAAATATAAAAAAAACTATACAAATAATAAACACAATATACAAAGAAAAATATAATATTGAAAAAATAATAAAACAAATACATATCAAACTTCTAACCATAATATACTTAAGAAAAGAAAAAAAATATGAAATGAAATCTAAAAAAAACATAAAAATAAATATTTCTATAGAAAGGATGTACAAAATAATTCGTTATATAACAATTATAGAAATTAAAATTAAAAAAAACATAAATATAAATTTTTGGAAACAGTTAAAAATTTTGTTATTAATAATAACAATGAAATAAAAATATGAAAATATATAAAAATATCTTAGATTTACGAAAATACAAATGTCCTGATTCAATATTTTTTTTAAGAAAAAAAATTAGAAACATGAAAAAAAAAGAACTTATACTATTAATAACAAACGATCCATCAACTAAATGGGACGTTCCTAATTTTTGCGTTTTTATGAATCATAAAATAATAGATAAATATATATTAGTAACACCGTTTAAATATCTATTAGAAAAATAAACTCAAACTTTTTTAAAAATTTCCTTTTATAATTTTATTAAGATATTTAACATCCTTCTTAAAGGCTCTGATGCCCCCCAAAGAAGCTGATCTCCTATAGAGAAAACTGTAATATAACTTTTTCCAAAAGAAGAGAATCTAATTCGACCTAAAAGTATCTTTAAAGTACCAGAAACCATAGATGGAGTTAAATATCTAATAGTACTATATTTATCATTATCAACAATTTCAGTCCACTTATTATGATTCAATAATATACTTTTAATTTCTGATAGATTAATTATTTTATTTAATTCTATTAAAAAAGACTGACTGTGACATCGAAAAGTACTTATTCGTACACACATACTATCTATAATAACCTCTTCGTCTGTTTTTAAATTTAATATTTTATTAGTTTCAAACTGTCCTTTAACTTCTTCTTTGCTCTTTCCATCATTATTATCTGAATCTATCCACGGTATCAAATTACCAGCTAAAGGCGTGTCATTAAATAATCTAAAACTATTTCTAGATTTTAATAAAGAAGTAATGACACTCTCTATTTTTAATATAGAAATATTATTTTTTTTAAGATCATCTTTTACACTATTATGCAATACCCCCATTTCTAACAACAATTTTTTAATATAACTAGATCCAGCTCCTGATACCGCTTGATATGTAGATACAAAAATTCTTTTAATTAAATTATTATCAAAAAGCCCGCCTAGAGCCATAAGCATTAAGCTAACTGTACAATTTCCACCAACAAAAGTTCTACATCCATTTTCTATACTTTGCATTATAAAATTATAGTTTACTGGATCCAATACTATTATAGCGCTTTTATGCATTCTTAGATAAGATGATGCATCTATCCAAAAACCAGTCCATCCTAATTTTTTTAAATTGAAATATACCTTTTTAGTATACTCACTTCCTTGACAAGTTAATATAATATCCATTTCTATTAACTTTTGTAAATCATATGCATTTTCTAAAATTCCAAACTTTGTGTTATTTATTTTAGGACCATTATGACCTACTTGTGAAGTAGTAAAAAATTTTATATTTAACTTAGATAAATCTTTTTTAAAAATCATTCTATTTAATAAAACTGATCCAACTAAACCTCTCCAACCCACAAAACCTACTTTTTTTTTCATATAATTCCTTATATTTTAAAACATTATATTAACAAAATATTACATAAAAAAAGTTAATACAACAAAAATAATAAAAAACAGTTTTTAAATAAATTTATTAATATAATAAACTAAATAACATAAAAAATATAATAAAAATTTTCTGTATATTAACCATATTATTAAATAATAAAAACATTTATAAAAATTTAATAAAAATGTTTAATTTTAAAAATAAATAATATATATTGTTTTGTAATAAAAAAATAATATATTCCTAATAAAATTATTTTTATAAATATATAAAAATTTTTATAAAAAAAAAGTCAAATATTTTTGTAAAATTCATAAGGAAAAAATGAACAAAATAATTTCTAATACAATATTGTTAATATTAATAATGGATCCATTAGGTAATCTCCCTGTCTTTATGTCAATTTTAAAAAAGTTTAAAACAAAAAGAAAGAAAAAAATATTAATAAGAGAAATGTTAATAGCTTTAGTTATAATGTTACTATTTTTATTTAGTGGAGGGAAAATACTATCTTATCTAAATTTAAAAACACAAATAGTGTCTATATCAGGTGGAATAATATTATTTCTTATAGCCATAAAAATGATTTTTCCCAATGTAAATAACAATTTAGAAAAAGACATCTTAAAAGATAATGAACCGTTTTTAGTTCCATTAGCAATACCATTAATTGCTGGCCCTTCTATATTAGCTACACTAATGCTTTTATCAAAACAATATCAAAATCAAAAAATAATGTTAATAATTCCTTTAATAATAGCGTGGAGTTTTAGTTTATTTATATTGTTGTCATCTGAAATTTTTATTAAATTATTTGGAGAAAATGTAGTGAATGCATTAGAAAAATTGATGGGAATAATATTAATAATGCTATCTACACAAATGTTTTTAGAAGGAATAAAATCATGGTTTAATATATAATTAAATTTATACAAATTTAGAAAAAAATGAATAAAAAACAAAATAACTATATAAAAAATTAAATAAAAAACAAATGAAAAAAATAACAGACATAAACATATATAAAAAAAAAATAATTATAAGAAATGATTTTAATGTTTCTATAATAAAAAATAAGATAATATCTAGTGAAAGAATAGACAGATCTATTCCAACAATAGAATATGCTATAAAAAATCAAGCAAAAATAATCTTAATGTCACATTTTGGAAGACCAAACGAAGGTAAATTTGAAAAAAAATATTCATTATTACCAATTTTTAAATATTTAAAAAAAAAGATACAACACACAAAAATAATATTTAAAAACAATATAAATGATCCTATAAAAATTAAATATGGTGAAATTTGTCTTTTGGAAAATGTAAGATTTAATATAGGAGAAACATCAAATTCTAAAACTCTTTCTAAAAAATATGCAACATTATGTGATATTTTTGTTATGGATGCTTTTGGAAGCGCTCATAGAATGCACTCTTCTACCTATGGAATAGCAAAATATGTTAAAAAATGTTGTTTTGGAAAACTATTAATATCAGAAGTAAATTCAATAAATAAAATATTAAAAAATCCAAATCGACCATTAGTATCTGTAATAGGAGGATCAAAAATTTCTACAAAGTTCGACCTTTTAAAAACTCTAGGAAAGATATCAGATAAAGTAATTTTAGGAGGGGGAATAGCTAACACATTTATAGCAATAAATCATAATGTAGGAAAATCTTTGCATGAAAAAAAATTTATAAAAGAAGCAAAAAAGCTATTAAAAAAATTTAACTTTTTTATTCCAATAGATTCACGAGTTGGAAAAAGCTTTTCTAATGAAACAAATGTTATTAACAAATCAGTTTCAAATATTAAAAATGATGAAGAAATTATGGACATAGGTATAGAATCAGAAAAAAAAATAAGTTATATATTAAAAAAAGCTAAAACTATTGTATGGAATGGACCAGTAGGTGTATTCGAATTTTCTAATTTTAGAAAAGGAACAGAATTAGTAGCTAAATCTATTTCTAAAAGTAATGCATTTTCTATAGCAGGAGGAGGAGATACTCTTGCAATAATAGATATTTTAAAAATAAAAAAAAATATTTCATATATTTCTACCGGAGGTGGAGCTTTTTTAAAATTTTTAGTAAACGGCACTTTACCAATAATAAATTTAATAAAAAAACTTAAAAAAAAAAAATAGGGGTACAACAATTTTGAAAAATTTATTTAAAAATATTAAACATGGTGTAATTTCTGCTTCAGAAACTAAAAAAATATTTAAAATTGCTAAAAAAAATCACTTTGCTATACCAGCAATAAACTGTTGTAGTTTTAACACTATAAATGCTTCTTTAGAAGCAGCACAAGTAATAAATTCTCCTATAATAATACAGTTTTCATATACAGGATCATCATTTTTTATAGGAAAAAATATTAAAATTAAAGATTTACATAAAAAATCTATTTTAGGAGCTACAATAGCTGCTAAATATGTTCATATAATTTCTAAATTTTATAAAATACCAGTAATATTACATACAGACCATTGTCATAAAAGCATATTACCATGGTTAGATGGTTTAATATTAGAAGATAAAAAATTTTTTAAAAAAAACGGAATCTCTTTGTTCACTTCTCATATGATAGATTTATCCAAAGAAAATATAAAAAGTAATATAAAAATATGTTCTAAATATCTAAAAAAAATTAAGGATATAAATATAATTCTAGAAATAGAGTTAGGATGTACCGGAGGCGAAGAAGACGGTATAGATAATACAAAAATATTAAAAAAACATCTGTATACAAAGCCAAAAGAAATATCATATGCATATAAAAAATTAAAAAAAATTAGTAACTTTTTTACAATTGCTGCATCTTTTGGAAATGTACACGGAGTGTATTATAGTAGTCACATAAAGTTAAAACCTAAAATTCTACAAGAATCTCAAAAATATATAAGTAAAAAATATAATTTAGATAAAAAACCTATAGATTTTGTTTTCCATGGAGGATCCGGGACAAAAAAAAATATAATAAAAGAATCTATATCATATGGTGTAGTAAAAATAAATGTAGATACTGATATACAATGGCACGCATGGAAGGGGATATTAGAATTCTATAAAAAAAATAAAAACTATTTAAAAAGTCAATTAGGAAACCACAAAAATAAAAAGAGCCCAAACAAAAAATATTATGATCCTAGAAATTGGATAAGATCATCAGAAATATGTATAGTAAAAAAAATTAAATCAATATTTAAAGATTTAAACGCAATTAATATATTAAAAAATAATATATATAAAAAAAATTATTCCAAAAACAAACAATAGGCATATATAAAAACAATGAATAATTTTAATGTAGTAAAAGATATTCATCATGCTGGAAATTGGATAATAAGAAACCAAGAACTAGTTCTAAGTTATATAATAAATTTTATTTCATCTATAATAATATTTACAACAGGAACTTTTATTGCTGGAATAATATCAAAAGGAATAAATAAAGTGTTAACAGCAAGATCTATAGATGTTACAATTTCTAATTTTTTTTCTGCTGTAATTAGATACATAATAATAACATTTTCTTTAATAGCTGCTTTAGGTTGTATTGGGGTACAAACTACTTCTGTAATAGCAATATTAGGAGCAACTGGTATGGCAATTGGTCTTGCGCTACAAGGATCTTTATCAAATTTTGCAGCAGGAGTACTGTTAGTTACGTTAAGACCATTAAAAACAGGAGAATATGTAGATTTAGGAAGCGCTTCTGGAACAGTTTTGAACATACATATATTTTATACAACACTAAGAACACTAGATGGGAAAATTGCTATAGTTCCAAATGGTAAAATAGTGTCTGGGAACATAATAAACTATTCTAGAGAACCAGCTAGAAGAAACGAATTTAACATTAGTGTTTCATATAAAACAGATATAGACTTTGCAATAAAAGTATTAAGAGAAGTTATAAATAATGAAGAAAGAGTTTTAAAAGATAGAGATATCATTGTAGGATTATCAGAACTCGCTCCGTCTTCTATAAACTTTATAATAAGATGTTGGAGTAATACAAGCGAATTAAACTCAGTATATTGGGATCTTATGGCAAAGTTTAAAAAATCTTTAGATAAAAACAAAATTTCAATACCATATCCACAGATTGATATAAATATTTATAAAAAATATGAAACTAAAAAATAATAAAGTTATGTTAAAAAATATGAAAATATATACAGCAGATAAAATCTGTACATTAATGGAAAAAGTGTGTGAAATAATTAAAAATAAAAAAAAAAATATATTCTATCTGAAGAAATTTTTATTATAAAAAATTACAAAATAGAAAAATGGATAAGAACATTTATTTCTAAAAAAATAGGAATATGCGCAAATATAAAATTTTATACTCCAGAATGTTTTTTTTGGAAAATAATTAAAAAAAAAAATCATTTTAAAGACCCAGCTCTATTTTGGAGAATCTTATCATTACAAAGACATATAGATGTAAAAAATATACTTCATAATAATTTTAATAAAAATGAACTAATTTTATTATCTATAAAAACAAGTAAAATTTTTCAAAAATATTTGTTAAATTCTAAATATATAATATCGAGTTGCATAAATGAAAAAGAAAAATGTATAAACAAGAAATTTCAAAAAAAAATATGGGAGTTATTGAATAATATTAAAAAAAACAAAAATAATTTCTTTAATGTATCATACAATTTAAAAAAATATAAAAAAAAATGTAAAACAAAAAGAATATTTGTAATTAATTCAAATAATCTACCAGATTATTTTATGTCATTTTTAGAAAAATTGAAAAAATTTTTTTCTATAACAATTTTAAATATAACTCCACTAGGTATGTTAATAAAAGAAAAAAATAATTTTATTAAAACAAAATGTTTCGATTCTATTAAAAAATTAAAAAAAATTATTATAAATCCGTTATTAATATACTTAGCAAAATATTCTATACATTTAATAAAAAATTTGTCTAATAAAAAAAATAAAAATATTACTAAAAAATTAGAAAATAATAATACACTTCTTGGAAACATACAAAAAGATATAATTTTAAATAAATTAAATACTAATAAAATTTTTAAACATGATAACTCTTTTTTAATACATGCATGTTGTAGTAAATATAAAGAAGTAGAAGTTTTACATAAAAATTTAATAAAAATTTTAAAAAAAGACCAAGATATAAAATTACATGAAATAGCTATAGTTTCAACTAATATAAAAAAATATTTACCTTACATAAAAAGTGTATTTAATAGCCCAAAACAAAAAAACCACATATTGTATACTACAATGGTAAATTATAAAAGTATAGAAAATATATATTTAAAATTTTTTTATAAAATATTTAAATTAAAAGAAAAAGAAATAACAAAAAACGAAATATTTGACCTATTAAACTCTAATATTATAAAAAAAAGATACAAAATAACTAACAAAGAAATAGAATTATTAAAAATATGGACAGAAGAAGTATCTATAAGATTTGGTATTGATGAAAAAACTATAAAA
The DNA here is from genome assembly GCF_039370165.1 of Buchnera aphidicola (Chaitoregma tattakana). Lineage (NCBI taxonomy): Bacteria > Pseudomonadati > Pseudomonadota > Gammaproteobacteria > Enterobacterales > Erwiniaceae > Buchnera > Buchnera aphidicola. The sequence continues at coordinate 323,880 of NZ_CP134991.1, forward strand.
AAAAAATATAAACATATAAGTGCAGAAAATACTTGGTGGCATGGACTAAAAAAAATGATATTAGGAAATACTACCTATAGCAAAAAAATAATTTATGAAAATTATGTTCCGTATACTAAAGTAAACTATTCTCGTTCAAGTGTTTTGACAAAACTAATAAATGTTATACATGTAGTTAGTAAATGGAAGAAAACGTTTTCTAAACCTCACAAATTAATTCAATGGAAAAAATTATTTAAAGATATAACAATAGATTTCTTTCCATATAAAAAAAGTTATAAAATAAAAAATATAGAAAATCTATTTATTAGAATCATAGAATCAGGAATAAAAGAAAATTATAATAAAAAAATTTATATAAATGAATTGTCAGTAATATTTAAAAAACATATAAAAATTTTACAAATAAATAAAAACATATTCTTAGGATCAATAATATTATGCAATAATAGTGATATAGAAAATATAAATTTCAAATTAATATATTTTTTAGGTATACATAGACATAAAGAAAAAAATATAACAATGTGCAAACAGTTTGATATAACATATAAGAAAAAAGAGTATACATATTATGAAAAAACAAATTATATAGTTGGATCAATAATTTTACTAATAATTGCAGCAGAAAAGTATTTTTATATAAGTTACATAAAAAACTTTAATAAAAATAAAAAAACAATAAAAATAATAGAAACTTTGATAAATTATATATCTAAAAGTTATTACTTTAACAAAATATATTTGAAAAATATAACATTAAACAAAAAAAATATTTTATCAAAACTATTACAAAAACATAAATCAGATATATCATATAAAAATTATATTAATAATAACAAAAAAAAAATAGTAACATATAAAAATAATAATAAAAATCATAATATTATAAACCATACAAATACAAACACAAAAATAAATATTAAAAACTTAATAGAATTTTGGAATAGTCCAATAAAATATTTTTTAAAAAAAGTAATAAAAATTAATTTATATAAACACAATATAAATAACATAAATACAGAACCATTTTTATTAAATGAAAGTACAAAATTACAAATTAGTAAAAAAATATTTTTACTCGTGTTAAAAAATAAAAATACTAGAAATGTATTTAAATATTATTGCTCTTTAGGAATATTACCTAAAAAAAATTTTGGGAAAATAGTTTTCAAAAAACTTGTTATATATTCTATTTTTTTAAAAAAAAAAATAGAAAAAATTTGTAATAAAATAAAAATACAAGTTATAAATGTAAAAATAAAAATAAGAAACTTCATAATATATACAAAAATACAAACTATCTCATCAAAAAGACTAGTAAATTACAAATTAAAAAAACTCAGTATAAACGATAAAATAGAGTTCTGGTTCTATCACTTATTTTTTTGTCTTACCAAACAATGTAAACACAGTAGTATACTGTTAGGATACAAAAACTCTAAAATAATATTTTCTAAAATTAGTTATGAAGAATCGTATAACTATATAGTAAAATATTTTGAAGGATATTTACAAGGTCAAAAAAAACCTATTTTCCTTACAATGTCTGGAATGATATGGATATTTAATATGATGAAAAGTAAAAATAAAAAAAAATCCAAAAAAAAATTTCTAAAATTTTGGGAAGGAAATTACTATTTCTATGGAGAAAAAAATAATATTTATATAAAGAAAGTAATAAAAAATTCTTCAAAAAAAAATATAAAAAAAATATATAATTCTTCATTAAAATGGCACTATCCTATTCTAAAAAATATAAAAAAATATAATAAATAAAAGAATAAAAAAAAAATATAAAAAACATATGAAAAAATTAGACTTATTAACACTAGACTTTACACAAAATTATCTAATAGAATCTTCAGCTGGGACAGGAAAAACTTTTAGTATAATAATACTATATTTAAGATTGATGTTAAATATCAATATAAAAAATTATTACATGAAAAATTTAAGTGCAAAAAAAATATTAATATTAACTTTTACAAATTATACTAAAAAAGACATATATATAAAAATAAAATTAGTTATATCACAGTTAAAAAAAGATTGTATAAAAAAAACCAGTAATAACGATATATATAAAAAAATAATAAAAAATACAACATGTCCTAATTCGTTATATAAAAAACTCTCTAAATTAGAAAAAAAAATTGATAAATTTAATATAATGACAATACATCAATTTTGCAACACAATAATTGAAGAAAACAAGTTGTATTTTAATATACCTTTTAATAAAAAAATTGTAAAAGATGAAAACAAAATGTTGTTATGTGCAATTCAAAAATTTTGGAGAAAAAATTTTTATCCATTACAAATAGAAGTTGTTTCAATAATATATAATATATGGAAAACACCAGAAAATATTTTTAAAGAAATAAAACATCTCTTTAAAAATAATATACAAGTTAAGTTTAATAAAAAATTTGAGAAATCAACAATATTATCGTTCCATTTTTCATTAATCAAAGAAATAATAATATTTAAAAAAATATGGAAAAGTAATAAAAATATATTTAAAAGAATTATTATACATTTAAAAAAAGAAAAAAAGGGATATATTAGAATATTAAATTATAGTAATAAAGTTGATATCTGGTCTAAAAAAAAAACTAAAAATTATTATATACCAAACGAAATAGAAAAAATTATAAAGTTAAAAAGTATAAAAAAATATGTAAACACTGAAAAAAAAACATTGTTTTTCTTCAAATATATAAAATTATTTTATAAAAAAAAATTTTCTATAAAAGAATTTTTAATTTATAAAATTTATAACAAAATACATAATTTAATTAATATAGATAAAAAAAAGACATCAAAAATAAGTTTTGATGATTTAGTAAAAGAAGTAGAAAAAAAATTAAGAAAAAATAAAAAATTTTTAGTTTTAATTAAAAAAAAATATCCTGTAGCTATTATAGATGAGTTTCAAGACACAGATATATGTCAACAAAAAATATTTACAAAAATATATAATACAAACAAAAATAGAAACATAATGATATTATTAGCAGACCCTAAACAATGTATATACAGTTTTAGGGGGTCAAATATATTATTATATAATAGAATTAAAAAAAAAATTAAAAAACATTATTTTCTAGATATTAATTGGAGATCTTCACCAAACTTAGTAAAATCTATAAACAAAATTTTTTCACAAATTAAATATCCATTTGCTACAAAAAAAATTATTTTTAAAAAAATAAAATATACAAAAAAAAATAACAATATTAGACTTACAATTAAAAATTCTATAAAAAAAAATTTTAAAATAATATTTTATAAAAAGTCCGTAATGAATTTTGAAGAATATTTTTTATGGTCATCAAAGCAATGTGCGAAACAAATATCCAATATGTTGTATTTAGGAAATACTAAACAAGCACAAATAAAATATCATAAAAAAAATAATTTTGTTAAAAAAGAAGATATAGTAATATTGGTAAAAAACAAATTAGAATTTTTTTACATAAAAAAGGCATTAAAAAAATATAAAATAGAATCTTACTATCAATCAGAAAAAACAAATATATACAAGACAGAAGAAACAAGAGAAATATTACTTTTATTACAAGCTATTTCGGAAATAACAAATAAACAAAATTTAATTAATGCTAACAGTACAAGAATTATTTCAAGTAGTATAAATGAAATTTATATGATTCAAAATAATAAAAATAAATTTTTTCACGAAATAAAAAAGTTCAAAAAATACAAACAAATTTTAGAAAAATATGGAATACTAAATTTAATAAAATATGTTATTAAAAATAACATTATAGAAAAAAAATGTTTTAAAAAAGAAAAATATGAAAAACTTATAAAAAGATATTTTTACATATCAAAGTGCTTAGAAAAAAAACTATATGAAATTAAAGAAATTTACTTACTAATACAATGGTTAGAAGAAAAAATAAACCAAAAAAAATTTGTTAAAAAGAAATATTTTAATAAAAATGAAAAGTATGAAGGAATAAAAGTTACTACTATACATAAGTCTAAAGGATTAGAATATCCTATTGTAATAATACCTTTTATAATGCATTTTAAAAAAGAAAATTATACTTCATATTATGATACAAACACACTAACTAGAATATTAAATTTAAAAAATAAAAAAACAAATGATATTATAAAAGAAAACTTTTTGGAAAGTATAAGATTATTGTACGTATCTTTAACTAGAGCCATAGTACATTGTACAATAATTATAGCCGCAATAAAAAAAAATAACAAATTTGAAAAAACTACTGTACATAAAAGTGGTATAGGATATATATTACAAAAAAAAAAATGTATAAATTTTATAAATTTTAAAAAAATATTAAATAAATTAAAAAAAACAAAATTATTTCAAATAACAAATAATATAAAAAAGATACAAGAATATAAATGTATTACTGAAAAAACATATAAAAACTATAAAAAAAAATTTAAAGAAAAAAAATATAAAAAACATAACATAAATAGTTTTACAAAAATTATAGAAGATATAGAAAAAATAAAAAAAAAATACAAAATAAATAATGTATTTTCAAAAAAAACTACATTAAAAAGTAAAAGCAAAATATTAAATACGTATAACTTCCCACAAGGAAAAAATTCCGGAAGAATGTTACACAAAATATTAAAAGAATTTATAAAAAAAAAAAGAAAAAAAACAATATTTATAAAACAAGAATTAAAAAGATATAATTTTAATATAAAATATTATAAATTTATATATTCATGGATGAACAACATAATTAGATCTAAAATTAATAAAATAGGAATAAGACTTAGCAAAATAAAAAGAAATGAATTTATACAAGATATGAAATTTGACATTTTTATAAAAGAAAAAATGCACAAAAAAATACAAGACATTTTTTCCAGTAAAGAAAAACACAAAATTAAAATTTATCCAGGTATTTTAACTGGTGTTATAGACATAGTATTTTTATGGAAAAATAAATATTATTTCATCGATTTCAAATTTAATCATTTAGGAAATAAAATAAAAAATTATACAAAAGAAAACATTAAAAATTATATTATAAAAATGAACTACGATATACAATATAAAATATATTTGTTAGGAATACATAAATATTTAAAAACAAATATACAAAATTATAGTTCTAAAAAACACTTTGGTGGAATATTTTACTTATTTTTAAGAGCATTTAAAAATAAAAATAATAGTAAAAAATATGGAAAGTTTTTTATATCACCTAAAGAAAATATTATAAAACATATAGAAAATATAATTATATAAAAAAAAATATGAAAAATAAAATTATACTAAAAAATTTATTAAAAAAAAATATTATAAACGAAGTAGATATAAACTTATACAAAATTTTACAAAAAAATGAAAATAAAATTATAAAAATAATAATTTTATTACTTATATATACATATAAAATTGGAAATATAAGTTTAAACACAAAAAAAATATACAAACAAACACTAATTCTAAAAAATATATGGAAAAAATTTTTTAGCATAAAAAACTATTATAAGATAATAAAAAATAGTATAGTTATATCAGATAAAGTAAAATCTCACACTCCAATAATATTTTATAAAAAAAAATTTTATTTTCATAAAATGCTACATTTAAAGAAAAACATTGACAAAAATATTTTTACAAAAATTAATGCTAACCAAAATATTAATTATATAAAAAAACTATTAAAAAAAAATAAAATTAACAAATTAAACAAATTTCAAAAAATATCTTTAATACTATCTGTTTTAAATAAAAAAATGTTTATATTAGGTGGAGCTGGTACAGGAAAAACTACAGTTATTTCTTATATAATTTTTTTTATTTTAAAAATATTTCGAAAAATAAAAAAAATAAAAATAGCGGCAGCTACCGGAAAAGCTGCAACCAACATATTATTCTCTATAAAAAAACATTTATCTAAGTTAAAAATCAAAAAATCAGACAAAAAAAAAATTCCGAAAAGATCATATACAATACATGATTTATTAAAAATAAGTCCAGGAAAAACATATCCAAAATTTTGTAAAAAAAAAAAGTTAAATATAGACTTATTAATAATAGATGAAATATCTATGATAAGTACTATATTATTCAAAAATTTAATAGATGCAACTAAAAAAACTACTAAAATAATTTTTTTAGGAGATTTTAATCAAATATCATCTATGAGTAGAATAAATATTCTAAGACATATATGTAAAAAAGAAAATAATAGTTTTAGTAAAAAAATATCTAAAATATTAGAATATATTACAAACTATAAAATTTTAAAAAAAAAAAAATCTAAAGATAATATCTGCATATTAAAAAAAAACTATAGAGTTAAAAAAACATCTGGAATATATAAAATTTCACAAATGATATTGAAAAGTCAAACGAAAATCTTAACAGCAGAGATAACAAAAAAACGATTTAAAGATATAATATTCAAAGAAATACATAAACAATATGAATATATATGTATGATAAAAATGATAGTAAAAAAATATAAAAGATATTGGAGTTTAATCAAAAAAAACAGTAACCCATTAAATATATTAAAAGAATTTAATAAAATAAGAATATTATGTGCTATAAAAAAAGGCCCATTTGGTACAAAACAAATAAACAAAAATATAAAAAAAATAATAATAGATAAAAAAATTATAAAAAAAAAAGAAAAATGGTACATAGGCAAACCAATAATGATTACAGAAAATCAAAAAGATTTAAATATATTTAATGGATACATAGGAATACTGCTATATGACAAAAAAAAAAAGAAAAGAATATTTTTTAAAACATATGAAAACAGTTTATTAAAAATACCTAAATATGCTATAAAAAAGTATGACGTATCATGGGCTTCCACAATACATAAATCTCAAGGATTAGAATTTAAAGAAACAATAATAATACTACCGGAAAAACAGAAAAAAATTTTTAATAAAGAATTAATATATACAGGAATAACAAGAACCATAAAAAAAACTACTATTTTTGTAAAAAATAAAATATTAATAAAATCAATAAAATAAAATAAATTTGGTTGCGGAGGTTGGATTTGAACCAACGACCTTCGGGTTATGAGCCCGACGAGCTACCGAACTGCTCCACTCCGCTAAATAAAGATAAAATTCTAAAATATATACTATAATTAGTATACATTTTTTTTAAATATTATGCAATACTTGAAATAAACAAATTTTAAATTTAAAAATATAGGAACTTCATATGAAATCAAGAAGCAAAGCAAGAGCATGTGCAGTACAATTACTATATTCATGGCAAATATCAAAAAATTATATAAAAGATATAGAAAACCAATTTTTAAAAGAAAAAAAAACAAAAGGAATAGATTTGATCTATTTTCATGAAATAATATCTGGAATTTCAAAACATTATATACATTTAGACAATTTGATAAAACAATATATTTCTAAAAAAAATCATAAGATAGGACAAATTGAAAAAGCCATATTGAGGATTTCATTTTATGAATTAACTAAAAGATATGATATACCATATAAAGTAGCAATAAATGAAGGTATAGAGCTTGCAAAACATTTTGGATCAGCAAAAAGTCATAAATTTATCAATGGTATTTTAGACAAAGCAGCTCATTATATAAGAACAAAAAAATATAAATTAAATAAAATATAAAATAGTAATATTACTATTAACAAAAATTTATAAAGAATCTTCTTTAAAATTTTGTTTATATATATTTATACAAAAGAATATTAAAATTATACAAATAAAAAATAGTATTTTAAAATTTAAAAATGTACATAATATTCCACTAAAAACACTACCTAAAGACATACCTAATAATTGCATAGTGGTATATATTGAAATAGGAACGTCTCTACAACCATATATATTATAAAAAACTTTTCTAAATAATATTGGTAAAAATGAAGACAATAAATTAAATATTAAGAAAAAAATTTGCAATCCTAAAAAAAACAATTTTTCATATTTGTTATTAAATAGAAAAATTGTTTCAGAAAATAAAAAAAACACAAATAAAAAAATGTACATTCTATTATTTTCTATATTACTTCTCAAAAAACATGCTAGTATTAAAGAAATTAATGAAGAAAAAAAAAACGTATAAAAATATATTTTAAAACAAGTGTTATAATTTATAAAAAAGCTAGAAAAAATTTTAGGAAAAATATAAAAATTAGACGAAAAAATAAAGTTAGATATAAAAGTATATTTTAACACACACACATAATTTTTGTTTTTGAAATATTCTAACAACAAGTTTATTTTAATAAATGTTTTTTTTTTATGCAAATCTTGTTTTTTATCCTTAGGTATATAAAAATATGAAAAAAATATTAAAAATAATGACAAAGTTAATATAATTAAAAAAATGTTTTTAAGTCCTATTTTGTTAAAAATAAATAAAGAAGAAGACATTGAAATAAAAAATGTAATTCCAAAAGTTATTCCAACTAAAAAAATAGAAAACACGTAACTTTTTTTGCTAGTATGATCAATTAAAACATCAATTAATATAGAAGATACAGAACCTATTCCTTGTAATGATCTTCCAAGTAAAACTCCAAAAACAGAATTAGAAAAAAAACATATTAAATTTCCAATAAAAAATATAAATAAACTAATAATAATAGTATTTTTTTTGCCAAAACTGTTTGATAAAAAACCAAAAGGTATTTGAAAAATTATTTGAAATATTCCATATATACTTAAACATAAACTATTTAAAAATTTTGTACTACCATATAAATTAATATTACAAAAGTTAAATATAGGAAAAATAAAAAATAGTCCTATGTTTCTTAAGAAAAAAATTGTTAATATTACTAATATTACTTTTACATTACTTTTATTGTTATAAATATTATTTTTCATAACACTCTCTCTTACATGATGTAAATTATATAATTAATGTAATTATATAACAAACAAAAAAATGTAATTATAAAAATATAATAGTTACAAAAATCATAATATTAAAAAAAGAGCATAAAAAATGTTAGACGAGCATGGGTATCTAAAAAATTATGAAAAATGGACTGAAGAAATTGCTATAAAAATAGCGTTAAAAGAAAAAATAAAATTAAAAAACAAACATTGGAAAATAATTTATATAATTAGAAAATTTTATATAAAATTTAATAGAATGCCTTCTATGTTAGAAATACATATTATTTTTAAAAAAAAAAATAAAAAAACTATAAACCTAAATGAACTTTTTAATCAAAAATTTATTAAAATATCTAGTAAAATAGCAGGTATACCAAAAACTAATATATGTATATAATTCTATTTAAAGTTTATGTAATCTATAGCTATGAAAAAACTTGTTATACAATTAGACAATATAGAAATAATAAAAACATAATAGAAAAATATATTTTTATTATAAAAACATCCAAAAACTATAGAACAAACCCAAATAAAATTTATTAGAATAGAAAAAATGCAATACTTTTTATCTAAAAAATTATATAAATATAAAGATTCAGATACACATGTAAACAATATTACAAAAAATAAAATTACTATACTAGTAAAAAATATACTTTTTGTTGAAGGCAAAATAGGAACTTTTGCATTTTTATAATCTTTAGCCCTAAATATAGATATAGAAAAAAAATGAGGTACTTGCCATAGAAAAAACATAAAAAAAAATATAAAAAATGCTAAGTCTACTTTATTAGAAACTATATAATAACCTATTATAGGAGGCATTGCACCAGAAATGCTTCCTATAAATATAGAAAAAACAGTTGTTCTTTTAAAAATCATACTATATAAAAATATATAAACAAAAAAACCAAAAAAAGATAAAAGCAAAGAAAAAAAATTTGAAAAAAATAATATTATTAAAAAACCCAAAAATAATAAAAAAAATGCAAAAAATAAAGCTTTTATAACAGATATTTTGTTTCTTACCAAAACTCTATTTTTAGTTCTTAACATTATATTATCAATTTTTATATCAATAATATTGTTAAGAACACAACTTCCTGAAATTATTAAAAACATACCTATAAATGTAACTAAAAATAAGTTGTAATTAATATTACCTTTAGATGCAAATAAAAAACAGGCAGAAAATGGTATTAAATTTCCTAATACTATACCAGGCTTTATTATTTGTAAATAATATTTCACGTTTTTTAATTTCATATTTCACTGATCATAATTTTATTATGTAAACTTAACATGATAGATCTAGACCCAAAAAATATTATAAAAATTATTATTAAAGAAAACATAACAACAAATATATTATAATACTCACTAGATTTTGCATCTTTTATATGTAAAAATATACTAAAATGTATTATTAATTGTACTATAGAAAAAAATATAATCAAAAAATAACTCAAATTTTTATTAAAAATTTTTAATTTAATTAAAAAAACTGAAAAAAACAAAATTATAAAAGAAAAAAATAGTCCTATAAAATAATTAATATATTCTTTTTTACTTATAAATTTTTTCATTTAATTAATCCAAATAAGTATATAAAATTAAATATAAAAATCCAGATAATATCTAAAAAATGCCAAAACAACCCTAAACAACAAAATTGAGTATAAATTTTTTTGTTAATTTTACTTGTAAAAACTCTAACTATCATAAAAATTATCCAAATTAAACCAAAAAAAATGTGTATAGCGTGTAAAATTAACAATGAAAAAAATGATGAAATAATACCATTTTTAACCAAAAAATAATTAGTTCTACTAAAATTCACTAATTCATATAATTCCATTAGAATAAAAAAAAAACCTAAAATAAAAGTCAAAAATATATACACATAAAAATAAAAGTTCTCTTTATTATTTAATAACACCATGGAAATACTATAAAAAAAAGAACTACATAATAATATAATAGTTTCTATAAAAACATAATATATATTAATTACATGACAATTGAAAATTGTAAAATCAGAATTACTAGAAAGAACGAAATATACTGAAAAAAATACCGAAAAAAGTATACAGTCGCTCATCAAATAAATCAAAAAACCAAATACTGTATTAATATCATATTTTATAAAATTATTTTTTTTACTTACAACTATATGTGTATTTTTTTTAAAGAAATTATTACGCATAATAAAATTCCTATATAATATATCTTATTTTTTTTACTTCTTTTTAAAATTTATAAAAATTGTTTTATCTTTATGAAAAAAAATTTTAAATAAAAAAAATGAAATTAATATACTAGACAATATAAATAACCATAAAATTCTCCATACTGCCGAAAAACCTACAAAAATAGAAAATACACCGACAAAAAAACCTACATGAGTATTTTTAGGCATAATAAATCCAATATTGTTAACCACATGACCACAATCTTTTATATTTTTGTTTTTCCAAAATTGATCTATACTATCAACTTTAGGTAATAACATAAAGTTATAATGTTTAGGAGGAGAAGATACAGACCACTCCAAAGTTCTACCATTCCATGGGTCTGAAGAGTTGTTTTTATTAAAATTACAATTCTTAATTGATACAACAAATTGTATAATTTGAAATATAATTCCTATAAAAATTAAAATAGATCCAATAAATGACATCAACAAAAAGTTGTGAAATTCATAATCAATGTTTTGACTAACTCGTCTAGTCATTCCTAAAAAGCCCAAAAAATATATAGGAGAAAATGTTATAAAAAATCCTACTATCCAAAAATAGAAAGATATTTTACCTAAAACTTCATGTAAAGTGAAACCAAACATTTTTGGAAACCAGTAATTTATTCCAGCAAAGCAACCAAAAACTACTCCACCTATAATAACATTATGAAAATGTGCTACTAAAAACAAACTATTATGTAATATAAAATCAGCAGCAGGCAATGATAACAATATTCCAGACATACCACCTATAGAAAATGTAATTATAAAACCAATAGTCCATAACATAGAGGAGTGCATATATATATCACCTCTATACATAGTAAATATCCAATTAAAAACTTTTACACCTGTAGGTATCGCAATTATCATAGTTGCTATTCCAAAAAATGTGTTTACATTATATCCAGCTCCCATAGTAAAAAAATGATGCGCCCAAACTAAAAAAGATAATATTGTTATTGATAAACTTGCCCACACTAATGAATGATATCCAAATAAACGCTTTCTAGAAAAAGTAGAAACTATTTCTGAAAATATTCCAAAAGATGGTAAAATTAAAATATAAACTTCAGGATGCCCCCAAATCCAAATTAAATTTATATACATCATAGAATTTCCACCAAAATCATTTGTAAATATGTGGAAATTAAAATATCTATCTAAAGTAAGCAGTAATATTGTAGCAGTTAATACTGGAAATGATGCTATTATTAAAATACTAGAACACAAAGATGTCCACGTAAATATTGGCATTCTAAACAAGGTCATACCATTAGTACGCATTTTTAAAATGGTAACTAAAAAATTAATTCCAGTTAAAATGGTTCCTATACCAGAAATTTGTAAACTCCATATCCAATAATCTACTCCTACGCCTGGACTATACTTTATTTCTGATAATGGTGGATATGAGAGCCATCCTGATGATGCAAACCTTCCTACAAATAAAGAAATATTAACTAATATTGCTCCACTCGCCGTAATCCAAAAACTTAAATTATTTAAAAAAGGAAAAGCTACATCTCTTGCTCCTATTTGTAGAGGTATAACAAAATTCATCAAACCTATTATAACAGGCATAGCAACAAAAAAAATCATTATTACTCCATGAACAGTAAATATTTGATCATAATGCTCTGGAGGAAGAAAACCATTATTATTTTGTGTGCTTGGGTAAGAAGCTAAAAATTGCTGTGCCTTCATCATAAGTGCATCAATAAATCCTCTAAAAAACATTAACGTTCCTAACATTATGTACATAATACCAATTTTCTTATGATCTACTGAAGTAATCCAATTGTTCCAAATATATTTCCATTTTTTAAAATATGTTATAAAAAATATAGAACATATAAAAAATATAGATAATACAAAAAATGTTAAAACTATTATTGGTTCATTGAAAGGTATATCTCTAAAGGTTAATTTTCCAAACATTTTCACTCCTATATAAACAAAAAGAATTTATTAACAAAAAACTACTTACAATGAAATTTATTAATAATGTTTTCAAATAAGTCAGGATAAACATGAGAAAAGTATTCTTTTTTTCTATTTATTTTAGGTATTTGTAAATTTTCAAACTTCTTTCTATTATCTAAAAAAGTTTTAGAGCTTTTTAATATATTGATCCAACTTAAAAATTTACTATCACTGTCAAAAGCCAAAAGAGTAAACTTCATATTAGAAAACCCATAACCACTATAATTTGATGACATACCTTTATATATACCAGAATGTTTAGTAATTAAATATAATTTTGTTTTAGTACCAGGCATAGCATAAATTTGACTTCCAAGATTAGGAACAAAAAAAGAATTCATAACAGAACTAGATGTAATGTTAAATTTCACTGTTGTATTTGTAGGAATAGCCACTTCATTTATAGAGGCTATTTTATAATCTGGATAAATAAATAACCAACACCAATCTAAAGAAATAACATTAATTTCTATAGTTTTTCTATTACTTTGTATATATTTGCTAGGATCCAAGCTTTTTGTAGTATTGAAAGATATAACAGAAAAAATTGTAACTATTATTATAGGTATGATCCATATTATAGATTCTATTATATATGAGCTATTCCAATTAGGACAATATTTTTTGTTCTTATTGTTTTCATTATATTTAAACATAAAATACATTGTCATAATAATTACAGGAACTACCACTAATAACATTATCAAAAATAAAATTAAAATTAAATGATTTTCCTTATCTCTAATATAACCATAAGTAGAAAACATAATTTTTCTTCTAATTTCTAGAAAAATAAACGTAAAAAATGAAATACAACAGAATAATATAACATAAATATTTTTTATCATAAAATTCCCTAAACTAAATTTAAAAATCTAAATTATCTTTGAAAATATAATAAACATAAAATATAAAATATAAAGCTATGATATAAAATTTTAACTTTAGAATAACTTATAAAAAAATATTTTATACAGAACATTTATAAAAAAAAATAAAATATAATTTTATTTTATTAACTAATATACGAAATCTTATTTTTTATTTATAAAATTATATTTTAATATAAGCTATATAATTTTTTATTACTTTTGATATAAACAAAAAATAATTGTATATTAAAAATTAACAAAAATATTTTTTAACAAGAGCACAATAAAAAATGTTTAAAAAACATAATACAAATTATTCTACAATAATACCGATGATTGTTGAAAAAACAAGTAGAGGCGATAGATCATATGACATTTATTCCAAATTGTTAAAAGAAAGAATAATTTTTTTATCTGGTGTTATAGATGATAATTTATCAAATAGTATAATATCACAACTTTTGTTTCTAGAATCTAAAAGTCAAAAAAATGATATCTATTTATATATAAATTCACCAGGAGGTTTAATAACTTCAGGAATATCTATATACGATACTATGCAATTTATACAACCAGATATAAGTACAATATGCATAGGACAAGCATGCTCAATGGCGGCTTTATTATTAACAACTGGAACTAAAGGAAAAAGATTCTCTTTGCCTAATTCTAGAATTATGATTCATCAACCTCTTGGTCAATATAAAGGACAAGCAACAGACATAGAAATACATGCTAATGAAATAATATTAATAAAAAAAAAAATAAATAAAATTATGTCTCTACATACAGGTAAAGACATAAAAAAAATAGAACAAGATACAGAAAGAGACTATTTTCTTTCTTCCTCACAAGCTTTAAAATATGGAATTATAGATTCCATACTAAAAAGTAGAAAATGATTTTAAATTATATATTAACAATTAATTTTTAAATTATGAAGAATATTTCTTAAAAATAGGAACAACAAAAATATGATAGAAAGTTCAATAAAAAACAAGTATCACAAATTAAATTGTTCGTTTTGCAATAAGAAACCAAAAAATTCTAATAAACTTGTCATTAGTAAATATTCTTGCATATGTTATGTATGTATAAATTCATTTGCAAAAATTATTAAAACAGATTTAGAAAATATTAAAAAAAAAACACATGAAAAACATAAATATATTCCTATAAAAATAAAAAAAAAACTAGACAAATATGTTGTTGGACAAAAAACAGCCAAAAAAGTATTATCTGTTGCTGTATACAATCATTATAAAAAAAAAACATATGAAAACAAAAATTATACAAACAATACAAATATAGAAAAAAATAACATCCTGTTAATAGGACCAACTGGTAGTGGTAAAACTTTATTAGCTAAAACGTTAGCTAATATTATAAAAGTTCCTTTTGTAATAGCTGACGCTACTAGTTTAACAGAAGCAGGATATGTAGGAGAAGATGTAGAAAGCATAATATATAGACTATTACAAAAATGTAATTTTAATATAAAAGAGGCGGAGTCCGGAATAATATATATTGATGAAATAGATAAAATAGCTAAAAAATCAGAAAATATATCTATTACTAGAGATGTATCAGGAGAAGGGGTCCAACAATCACTTTTAAAAATAATAGAAGGAACAGATACTTTTATATCTCCTACAGGAGGAAGAAAACATCCAGAACAAGAATTAATTAAAATAAATACATCAAAAATATTATTCATATTAGGTGGAACATTTATAGGACTTAAAAAAATTATTTCGAAAAGAATAGATGTAAAATCTAATCTAGGATTTCATAAAATACAAAATAATAAAAAACAAATTGAAAAAAATAATTTGTTAAGAAAAGTAATTGCACAAGATATAATAAAGTTTGGTTTTATACCAGAATTTATAGGAAGAATTTCAACAATAGCAACATTAAAAAGCTTAGAAGAAAAAGATCTTATAAAAGTATTATGTGAAACAAAAAATTCTTTATTAGAACAATATAAAATGCTATTTAAAATGGAAAATATAGTTTTAGAATTTTCTAAAAGATCTATTGAAGAAATTGTAAAAAAATCTATTTTAATCAAGACTGGTTCAAGAGGATTGAAAACAATATTAGAAAAAATTTTATTAGATTTAATGTATGAAACACCATCTAAAAAAAATATAAAAAAAATAATAGTTAATAAATCATTTGTAAAAAAAAAATTCTTACCAAAATAAATACATAAAAAAAAGTATAAAAAATTTTATTAAAAATTAAAATGTTAGACTGATCTATTAATAAAATTTTACTATAATAAAATAAAATTCATACTATAATTCTCAAATTATTATATTAAAACTAATTTTTATAAAAAAATAGTATATATAATCAATACTATAAGATAGTAACTAAAACTAAGAGAGAAACATATGAATTCTGAGCACACTAAAAGTGCAAAAATGTCCCTTTTACCACTTCGTGATATTGTAGTATACCCAAATATGATAATTTCATTATTTATTGGAAGAAAAAAATCAATAAAGTGTATAAAAAAAATAGTTGACAAAAAAGAAAAAATATTTTTATTAACGCAAAGAAAATCACATACAGAAAAACCTAAAGAAAAAGATTTATTTAAAGTAGGAACTGTAGCTAAAATATTACAAATTTTAAAACTACCTAATGGAACAATAAAAATATTAGTAGAAGGAATACAAAGAGCTAAAATAAGCTCACTAAAAGAAAACACAGAATACTTTTTAGCAAATATAAAATATATAAAACTAGATAAAAAATCAAACCAAGAAACTAAAATACTAATAAATACATCAATAAAAAAATTTGAAGAATATGTAAAATTAAATAAAACTATACAACTAGAAGTTATAGAAAATGTAAAAAAAATAAAAAATGTAGAAAAATTGTCAGATACTCTTGCGTCTTATATACATTTAAAAGTTAAAGATAAACAAAATATATTAGAAATGACAGATGCTAATAAAAGACTAGAACATATAATGGTAATAATGGAATCAGAAATAAACATATTAAAAATAGAAAAGAATATAAGAAACAGAGTAAAAAAGCAAATGGAAAATAGTCAAAAGGAATATTATTTAAATGAACAAATGAAAGCAATACAAAAAGAGTTAAACAAAATAGAAGATACTGAAGACGAAAATAAAATTTTATTAAGAAAAATATCTTCTCTAAAAGCACCTAAAGAAATAAAAAATAAAATAAAATTAGAATTAAAAAAACTAAAAACAATGCCATATATGTCATCTGAATCATCTGTAATAAAAAATTATATAGATTGGGTAATACAAGTTCCATGGAGTAAAAGAGGAAAAATAAAGAAAAATTTAACATTAGCAAAAAAAATATTAGACAAAGATCACTATGGTCTTAAAATGATCAAAGAAAGAGTTATAGAATATTTAGCTGTACAAACTAGGTCAAAAAAAATACATGGACCTATTCTATGTTTAGTAGGGCCTCCTGGAGTAGGAAAGACATCTTTAGGTCAATCTATAGCTAAAGCTACAGGAAGAAAATATATAAAAATGTCTTTAGGAGGAATAAGAGATGAAGCAGAAATTAGAGGACATAGAAAAACTTATGTAGGATCTATGCCAGGTAAAATAATTCAAAAAATGTCTAGAATAGGAGTAAAAAACCCACTATTTTTATTAGATGAAATAGACAAAATTTCATATGATACTAGAACAGATCCATATTCTGCATTGTTAGAAGTTTTAGACCCTGAACAAAACTTTGCATTTAATGACCATTATATAGAAATAGATTATGATTTATCTGAAGTAATGTTCATAGCTACTGCTAATACATTAGATATACCATATGCATTGTTAGATAGAATGGAAATAATAAGACTATCTGGATATACAGAAGAAGAAAAACTACATATAACAACAAAATATTTAATACCAAAGCAAATCAAAAAGAACGTATTAAAAGAAAATGAAATAGAGATAGATACAAATATATTACCTAAAATAATAAGAAACTATACACGGGAAGCTGGCATAAGAAATTTAGAAAGAAAAATATCTAAAATATGTAGAAAAGTAGTAAAAGACTTATCATTAAATAAAAAAATAAAAAAGATAAAAATAAACAAAAAAAATATCAAAAAATATTTAGGAATAAAAAAATTTGATTATAGAAAAAGCTCTAAAAAAGAAAAAATAGGACAAGTTTCAGGACTAGCGTGGACAGAAGTTGGTGGAGAACTATTAAATATAGAAGCAGCATGTGTACCTGGCAAAGGAAAACTGACTTATACTGGATCATTAGGAAAAATAATGAAAGAATCCATACAGGCAGCTCTTATAATAATAAGATCACAATCAAAAAAATTAGGTATTAAAACTAGCTTCTATGAAGATCATGACATACATGTGCATGTACCAGATGGAGCAACGCCAAAAGATGGTCCTAGTGCTGGAATTTCTATGTGTACTGCAATAACATCTTGTTTAACAAAAAATCCTGTAAAATCTAACATTGCTATGACTGGTGAAATAACATTACAAGGAAAAATCTTGAATATAGGGGGATTAAAAGAAAAATTATTAGCTGCTCATAGAGGCGGAATAAAAAACGTATTAATACCATATGCAAACAAAAGAGAATTAGAACAAATACCAAGAAATATTTTGTTGGGCTTAAAAATACATAAACTAAAAAAGGTAGAAGAAGCATTGATCTTGTCTCTAAAGCGCTTCCCATATAAAAAATCTAAAAATATTAAAAAGATATAAAAAAATTAAGCTGGCAAATTATATAAAATTGCCAGCTAAAAATTTTTGTATAATAATATATATGATAAAGTATAAAAAAAATAAAAAACATGCTAAACATTTAAAATATTACAAATTTTATGAAATATTTTACATAAAAATAATAATAATAATTACAATTATATAATCTATAGTTAATTTTCTTTTACAAAAAAAAATAGTTTAAAAAATAAAAACTTTATATAAACAACATAAATAAAAAAAAAAAGGATATTTTGTGCAATTATTTTATAAATTAAATTGGTATTTCTTAAAAGAATGGAAAAAATATGTTAGCGCGATAGTTCTTTTAATAACAATATCATTATTACAGCTTATACCCCCTAAATTAATGGGTATTCTAATAGATACCATAATAAAAAAAAACAATTCAAACAATAAAATATTTTTTATAGTTTTCTCAATATTTATTATATCTATGACAGTATATATACTTAGATATCTATGGAGAGTGTTACTGTTCGGGGCATCTTATAAGCTAGCTATTAATCTTAGAAGTAAAATATATAAATGTCTAAGTAAAAAAAATTCTATATTTTACTCTAAAAACAAAACTGGAGATTTAATGGCTAAATCTACTAATGATGTAGATAGAGTAGTATCAGCTGCTGGTGAAGGTGTTCTAACATTGGTAGATTCTATAGTAATAGGATCACTAGTATTAATAGTAATGATATTTCAAATAAATTTTTATCTTACAATAATATCATTATTTCCAATGCCAATCATGGCTTATATAGTAAAAAAATATGGAGAAAAGTTACATACAAAATTCAAGGAATCGCAAAAATCATTCTCAATACTAAATAGTAATACACAAGAAAGTTTAACTAGTATAAGAATGATAAGATCATATGGTTTAGAAAATATAAAATTAAAAAGATTTAAAGAAGTAATAAAAAATGCAGCAGACAAAAATATAGAAGTATCAAAAGTAGATGCATTATTTGATCCTATTATACATGTTGCAATATCAATTTCTAACTTATTAGCAATTATACTAGGAGGAATATTGGTAATAAAAAATAAAATTACATTAGGAGAATTAACTAGTTTTATGATGTATTTAGGACTTATGATGTGGCCTATGTTAGCACTAGCATGGATGTTCAACATAGCAGAAAGAGGAAAAGTTTCTTTATTAAGAATAGAAAAAATTTTAAAAGAAAAAAAAGAAAAAAAACATAAATTTGTTAAATTTCCAAAATGTTATAAAAATTTAGAAATAAAAATATACAAATTTTGTCACTATAAATCTAATAACATAGCTTTAAAAAACATTTATTTTAAAATAAAACTCGGAGAAATAATAGGAATATGTGGGCCAATAGGATCAGGAAAAACTACTTTATTAAATATAATACAAAAAAATTTAAATATAACCAAAGGAAAAATTCTTTATAACAATGTTCCTATAGACCAAATAAAAAAAAAAGAATGGAGACATAATTTATCAGTAGTTAACCAAAATAATTTTTTATTTTCTGACACAATTGAAAATAACATATCTATAAGTAATCCTAAATCTTCTATAAAAGAAATAGTAAAAGTAGCAAAATTGTCCTGTATACACAAAGATATACTCTCATTCCCAAAAAAGTATCAAACTAAAATAGGAGAAAAAGGCATAATGTTGTCAGGAGGGCAAAGACAGCGATTATCTATTGCAAGAGCACTATTAACTAATGCTTCAATAATAATATTAGATGACTCTTTATCAGCAGTAGATGGTAAAACTGAAAATAAAATATTAAAAAATTTAAAAAAAAATAAAAACATAAATAAAACTATAATAATAGTATCACATAAACTATCTACTATAATGTATTCAAATAAAATAATAGTATTAAACAAAGGTACAATAGAACAAATAGGAAGTCATGATTCTTTAATAAAAAAAAAGAAATGGTATTATAAAATGTTTAAATATCAGCAACTTAAAAAAAGATTTAAAAAATAAATAAATTAAAGAGATAAAACTAATTCATGCATAAAATCAAATTTAATTTTTCACCAATTTTAATAAGATTATTAAAATATGGCGTTTTTTATAAAAAAAAAATATTATATGTTTTCATATTATTATTTTCTTCATCAATTTGTGAGGTTTTATGTCCTATATTAATAAGTTTTTTTATAAAAACTATTATAGAAACTAACACAGTACAAGTTAATACTTTTATATTAGTAATATCTAGTTTTGTAATGTTACAAATTATATCTGCATTATGTAACTATTTTGAAATAATAATTTTTAGTAATATTTCTGCTGAAATAATAAAAAAAATTAGATTCAATGTTATGAAATCTTCTCTAAACCAACCAATGGAAATATTTGATAAACAACCTATTGGGCAAATTGTTTCAAAGGTAACAAATGATACAGAAACTATAAAAGAGCTTTATGAAAGAGTTATTCCTTCTACCATAAGAAACATAATGTTAATTACTATAATACTAATTACTATGTTCTTATTGGAATGGAAAATGGCATGCATTTCTATTATAATGTTTCCAGTAATAACAACAATAATGATAATATACCAAAAACTTAGTACTCCTATAATAAGAAAAGTAAAATCTTATATAGCAGAAATAAATAATATATTTAATGAAACAATTAATGGAATGCAAATAATACAACAATTTAATCAAGAACATAGATTTTTTAAAAAAATAAAAAAAATTAGTAATCTACATTATTTATATAGAATGAAAATATTAAAACTAGACGGTTTTTTGCTTAGACCATTATTTAGCTTTTGCACAAACATAATATTATGTGGTTTAATATTACTATTTAACTATTTTCCAAAAGAAATGTTTCAGGTTAGTACATTGTATGTATTTATAAATTATTTAAACAGATTAAATGAACCAATGCTATCAATAATAAATCAGCAATCTACATTGCAGCAATCAATAGTATCTGGCGAAAGAATATTTAATTTAATAGATTCTGAAACAAAATTATATGGAGAACATGACTACTCAATAAAATACGGAAAAATAGAAATAAAAAAATTAAATTTTGCTTACTCTAAAACTGGACAAAAGGTATTAAAAGATATAAATATTAAAATTAGAAAGAAAAGTTTTGTAGCTTTTGTAGGACATACTGGGAGCGGAAAAAGTACATTGGCTAATTTAATAATAGGAAATTATAAAATAAAAAATGGATACATAAAAATAGATGATAAAAAAATAGAACATATTAGTAAAAAAATTATTACAAAAGAAATAGCAGTTGTACAACAAGAACCATTTATGTTTACAGATACACTATTTAACAACATATCTTTAAAAAGAAATATACCAAAAAGTAAAATACTTAAAATTATAAAGAAAGTAAAATTAGAAGACCTAGTAAAAAAAAATGAAAAAGGAATTTATATGAAAATAAAAGAAAAAGGAAGTAATATTTCTCAAGGTCAAAAACAATTAATATCTATTGCTAGAGTATTAGTAACTAAACCAAAAATTTTAATATTAGACGAATCAACATCTAATATAGACTCAAAAACTGAAAAAAAAATTCAAGAAGTATTATTAAAAATAAAAAATAATATAACATTAATAATAATAGCACATAGACTATCTACTATAGTGCGTGCAGATGAAATAATTGTTTTTAACAAAGGTAAAATAATAGAAAAAGGAAATCATGAAGAGTTAATGAAAAAAAGAAATTTTTACTGGAAAATGTATATGTTACAAATTCATAGTACTAAAATATTCAAAAAATAAAAACCTATCTCCTGCCAGCTATTACTTAAGTACCTATTTTAATTTAAACTGGCTGCTTTTTTCCAAACCTGACCAAATATCTAAATTTTATAGAACATAAGGACTGACAGAAGATTAAATTAATTATACATTATAACATTAAATAATACAATTATGATTATAACAAAAATAATAATGTAAAAAAATTTTAATATTACAATTTTTAAAAAAATAATATATAATAATAGAATTATGAAATATGAAATATTAGCTAGAAAATATAGACCAAAATGCTTTAAAGAAATTATTGGACAAAAGTATATAGTAAAATCAATACATAATAGCTTAGAGACAAATAAAATACATCAATCATGGATATTTTCTGGAAATAGTGGAATAGGAAAAACTACTATATCAAGACTTTTGGCAAAAAGTTTAAGTTGTGAAAAAGGAATAACATATTTTTCTTGTTTAAAATGTAAAAATTGTATAGAAATATTAAAGGGATGTTTTATAGATTTAATAGAAATAGATGCTGCTTCCAAAACTAAAGTAGAAGAAATAAAAAAAATTTTAGAAAATGTGAAATATCTTCCAGTTAAAGGAAGATTTAAAATTTATATTATAGACGAAGTACATATGTTATCTAAACATAGTTTTAATGCTCTATTAAAAATATTAGAAGAACCTCCTATACATGTAAAATTTATATTAGCAACAACAAATATAAATAAGATACCAGAAACCATAATTTCTAGATGCATATGTTTTTATTTAAATCACATTACTGAAAAACAAATTTATAAATATTTAAAAAACATATTAAAAAAAGAAAAAATAAAAATAGAAAAAAATATAATAAACATTATATACGAAGCATCTAAAGGTAACGTAAGAAGTGCATTAAATATAATAGAACAGTCTATTTTATTAAACCAACATAAAATTACAGAAAAAAACGTAATTAATATTCTTGGAATTATAGAACAAAAAAAAATATTACTACTAACAAAATATTTAATAAAAAAAGAATTAAATAAAACTTTTCACATACTAAAAAAAATAAATATATCTGAATATCAATGGCATACTATATTTGACAATATTTTAAAATTGTTACATCATATTGCGATTTTAAAAAAATTTGGTTTTTCTATAGAAAAACATGAATATATGAAAAATTATAGAAATAATATTATTAAAATTGTAAAAAACACAAAATTTTCTGAAATACAAAGATGTTATCATATTATAATAAAAGGAAAAAGAGAAATAGAAATTTCACCAAATTCTAAAATATGTGCAGAAATGACATTTCTAAGAATTTTAGAAAAAGATAATTAAAAAAAATAATATACAAAAACAATTTAAAAAACAAGGTAAAAAATGTTTACAAATGAAAAATTAGGAAATTTAATGAAACAAGCACAACAAATGCAAGAAAAAATGACCAAAATGCAAGAAGAAATGGCTAAAATAGAAGTAACAGGAGAGGCAGGAGCAGGATTAGTAAAAGTAACAATAAATGGAATACACAACTGCAGAAAAGTTGAAATTGATCCTACTCTGTTAGAAGATGATAAAGAAATTTTAGAAGATTTAGCTACAGCAGCTTTTAATGATGCATGCAGAAGAGTATCTGAAGCTCAAAAAAAAAAGATGTCTAATATTTCTAATAATACTCAATTACCAAGTGGATTTAATTTTCCATTTTAATTGAAATATAACAAATATAATAATATATAAAATAAATTTTTATAAAAGTAAAATTTATTTTACAAAATCTATCAGATTAATAAATGAAATATTAGATAAAAATCTAAATTAGGAAATAAAATGAAAAAAGAAAAATACTCATTTAAATCAGAATCTAAACAACTATTAAACTTAATGATACACTCGCTATATTCTAATAAAGAAATATTTCTCAGAGAACTAATTTCTAATGCATCTGATGCAATAGAAAAATCTAAATTTATATCAATGTCTCAAAAAAAATTTTTTTCATATGAAAAAAAATATGAAATAAAAATATATTTAGATAAAAAAGACAAAAAAATAACTATAAAAGACAATGGAATAGGAATGAGAAAAGAAGAAGTAATAAAAAATTTAGGTACTATTGCAAAATCTGGTACCAAAGATTTTATAAAATCCATTGAAAAAAATAAAAATAATGATTTTATAGGAAAGTTCGGTGTCGGTTTTTATTCAGCTTTTATAGTAGCAAAAAAAGTTTATGTAAATACATTATCAATGTACGAAAAAACAACTCACAATAGCGTTATGTGGAAATCTTATGGGGATGGAAAATATTCTATAGAAAAATCAAAAAAAAATGATGTCGGTACAGATGTAATACTATTTTTGAAAGATTCAGAAAAAAATATATTAAATAACACTATAATAAAAGACATCATAAAAAAATATTCAGATCATATAAATATACCAATAAAAATACAAGAATATAATGAAAAAGAAAAAATATATGAATGGAAAAAAATAAATTCAGCAGAATCTTTATGGACGTTAGATAAAAAAAAAATTTCCACAGACAAATACATAAATTTTTATAAATATATTACAAAAGACAACAATGAGCCTATAACATGGTCCCATAATAAAGTAGAAGGAAAAATTGAATATACAATTTTATTGTACATACCATCAAAATCTCCATGGGATATATGGAACCGAGAAAAGAAAACTGGATTAAAACTTTATATAAATAAAGTATATATAATGGATAATGTTGAACAATTTTTACCAAACTATTTAAGATTTGTCAAAGGCATCATTGACACTAAAGATTTACCATTAAACGTATCCAGAGAAATATTACAAGAACATTCAGATATACAAACTATTAAAAAAACTATTACAAAAAAAATATTATATGTCATTAAAAATATAGAAAAAAGTAAATATATAAATTTTTGGAAAGAATTTGGTTCTATAATAAAAGAAGGAATAGCTGAAGATATAACAAATAAAAATTTAATTTCTGAATTATTATTATTTTCTTCTATAAAAACTAATAATGAAAATGTATATTTATCTCTACATGAATATTTAAATAATATGGAAAAATCCCAAAAAAATATATATTTTATAACTTCAGATAGTTATGAATCAGCAAAAAATAATCCTCATTTAGAATTTTTTAAAGAAAAAAAAATAGATGTATTAATATTGCATGAAAGAATAGACGAATGGATGATGAATTATCTAACAGAATTTAAAGGAATAAAATTTAAATCTGTAAATAAATTTGATGAATCATTACATGATACTACAAATAAAAAAAACAAGAAAATACTAGAAACAACAAAAAAAACAAAAAAAATAATAAAAAAGATAGAAAAAATATTAAAAAATAAAATAAAAAAAGTACATTTAACACAAAAATTCTCAAAAACTCCTGCAGCATTAACAACTGACGTAAATGATATGAGTACTCAGATGGCTAAATTGTTTTCTGCAGCAGGACAAAAAGTTCCAGAAATAAAATACATTTTAGAAATAAATCCAGAACATGAATTAATAAAAAATATATTTAAAATATCTGATGAAAAAAATTTTGCTAAATGGATAAAAGTAATATTTGATCAAGCTATTTTAAACGAAAAAGGATCATTACCAATACCAAGCAAGTTTATTAAAAGAATAAACTCTCTATTAATAAATAGCTTTTTAAAAATTAAATAATACACTTAAAAAATAAACAAAACAAATATGAAAATAATTATTTTAGGTCCTCCAGGCAGCGGGAAAGGTACTCAAGCAAACTTACTATCTAAAAAATATAATATTAAAAAAATATCTTTAGGAGAGATGTTTAGAAATAGTATAAAAAAAAAAATAAATTAGGGAATTTTATAAAAAGTAAAATAGAAAATGGACAGTTAGTAAAAGATGAAATATCTATTATGTTAATAAAGAATAGAATAAGAAAAAAAGATTGTAAAAGAGGATATATATTGGATGGATTTCCTAGAACAATGAAACAAGTTAAAAATATATTAGAAATAAATTTTGAAGTAAATTATATAATAGAAATATTAACTGATTATAATACAATTAAAGAAAGAATATCTGGAAGACTAGTACACGAAAGCTCAGGAAGAACATATCACGAAAAATTTTTTCCTCCTATAACAAAAAACAGGGACAATATCACCGGAGAAAAACTAAAAAAAAGAAAAGATGACAATATAAAAACATTACAAAATAGAATTAAAAATTATGAAAAAGAAATAAATGAAATAAGAGAATATTTTAACAAAATAGAAAAAAACAATATAAAAAAATACTATCAAATAGATGGAAACTTGAAAAAAGAAGAAATATATAACAAAATACTTAATATAATAAAGATAAAAAAATAAAGTTTTTTTTGTGCACTCTACAAGATTCGAACTTGTGACCCACGGCTTAGAAGGCCGTTGCTCTATCCAACTGAGCTAAGAGTGCATTTTATCATTATGTATTAAGATATAAGAATGCATTTTTTTTGCAAAATTTGCAAGCATTTTTTAAAAAGTTAAACAATAAATCTTTAAATTCAGAGAAAAAACATGTTAAACAAAATTATAAATGGTAACAAGATTGCTAATCTTTTAAAAAAAAAAATAAAAAAAAGAGTTATAAAAATATTAAAAAAAGGAAACAGACCACCGGGTTTAGCTGTAATACTAGTAGGAAATGATAACTCTTCTAAAATATATGTAAAAAAGAAAAAGATTGCATGTAAAAAAGTAGGTTACATATTTAAATGTTGGAAACTTATAAAAACTATAAAAGAATCAGAAATATTAAAATTAATAAAAAAATTAAACCAAGATAAAACAATAGATGGAATATTGGTTCAGCTTCCTCTTCCAAATCATATAAATACAAATAATATATTATATTCCATTTCATATAAAAAAGATGTAGATGGATTACATCCATATCATGCTGGAAGAATACTACAGAACAATCCAATAATTAGATCATGTGCCCCTAAAGGTATTATGACTATAATAGAAAAATATAACATACAAACACATGGATTAAATGCAGTTATAATAGGATCTTCTAATATAGTAGGTAGACCTATGAGTATGGAACTATTAGCATCAGGTTGTACTATTACAATAACTAATAAATATACAAAAAATTTAATATACTATACAAAACATGCAGATATATTAATTGTCGCAATTGGGAAACCAAACTTTATAAATAAGTCTTGGATAAAAAACAAAGCTGTAATATTTGATGTTGGAATTAATAAACTTTTGAATGGAAAAATAACAGGAGATGTAAATTTAAACTCAGTATATAAAAAAATATCTTATATTACACCTGTCCCGGGTGGCGTCGGGCCTATGACAGTAGTATCATTATTAGATAATATACTAATTGCATACAAAAAATATCATAATAATTGACACAAAAAATATTATTATTTTACTTTCCAAAAAGTATTATTATTATTATCTTCTAACATTATTCCAATAAAATTAATTCTTTTTCTAATAATATCAGACTTATTCCAATTTTTATTATACCTACACAAATTTCTTATTTGTATTAAAGATTCAATTTTATAAACGGATATTTTGTTTAAAAAAAATTTTAAATTATATTTTTTAAAAAAAATATTAGGAGATATATAAAAAAAACCTAAAATCCTTCCTAAATAGATTAATTTTGTAGATAAAATATCAGCCTTTTTTATATTAATTTTTTTTTCTAAATTTATTCTTTTTGACATATTAAATAAAATAGAAATAGCTCTTGGAGTATTAAAATCATCATTCATAGCTTTTATAAAACTATTTTCAAAAAAAGTAGATTCTTTTATAGAATCATCACAATATTTTGTATTTAATATAGAATAGTATAATCTTTCCATAGCTAGTCTAGATTTCATGAAACTATTTTCATTGTAAAATATAGATTTCCTATAACAAGAAGACAAAAAAAAATGTCGTATAGTATCAGAATCATAATTTAATAATGCTTGCTTTAAACTATAATTATTATTTGAAGACTTTGACATTTTTTTTTTATTAAAATATAATATTCCTGAATGGACCCAATAACTCACATGTTCTTTTTTATTTAACATGCAAGAAGATTGTGATCTTTCATTTTCATGATGAGGAAAAAGAAGATCTAGTCCGCCACCATGTATATCAAAAAATTTTCCAAAATATTTATAACTTAAAGCAGAACATTCAATGTGCCAACCAGGTCTTCCTTTACCCCACGGAGAATTCCAAAATACTACTTTTTCGTCTGCTATTTCATCTAAACTTTTTCTAATAACTTTCCATAACACAAAATCTTCTGCATTTCTTTTATTGTAAAAATTAATATTATTGTTTTTTTTTAAATTTGATAATGTTTGATTAGAAAGTTGACCATAAAACTCATAACTAGATACAGAAAACATAACATCTCCGTTATTAGATATATATGCATTTCCTAAAACTAACAATTTTTTTATAAACTTTATTATATCATTTATATTTTTAGTAACTGTAGGTTCTATATCTGGTGTTAGAATGTTCAAATTAGAAAAATCTTTTTGCAAACTTTTAAAAATTCTATTTACTAAAGAAAAAACTTGTTCTTTATTCTCTATAGATTTATTAATTATTTTATCATCTATGTCAGTGATGTTTCTAACATATTTTACATTATAACCAATGTGTTTTAAATACCTTACTATCATATCAAAAACAATAAAAGTTCTTCCATGTCCTAAATGACAAATATCATATAAAGTAACTCCACATACATAAATTAAAACTTTTTTAAAAAACAAAGTTTTAAATATTTCTTTTTTTCTTTTCAAAGTATTAAAAATTTTTAACATAAAATAACTCTATAAAAATGTAAAAATATTTTATAAAAAGTACAAAATCCTGGCAATTACCTACTCTCACACAAGGAGACCTTGTACTACCATCGGTGTTGAAATGTTTCACTTCTGAGTTCGGTATGGATTCAGGTGGTACCATAACACTATATCGCCAGGATTTTAAAACGTAATTCAAAAAAAATTATGCATAAAATTTTCTATAAAATAACAGAAAAAACAAAACTAATAAAACATTTCTGGTGTTGTAAGGTTAAGCCTCTCAGGTAATTAGTACTAGTTAGCTTAACATGTCACCATGCTTATACACCTAGCCTATCAACGTTGTAGTCTACAACAACCTTTAAGTAAACTAAATATAATTTTAGTTTAGGGAAGACTAATCTTAGGGCAAGTTTCGTGTTTAGATGCTTTCAGCACTTATCTTTTCCGTATTTAGCTACCGGGCAATGCCATTGGCATGACAACCCGAACACCAGTGATACGTCCACTTCGGTCCTCTCGTACTAGAAGTAGCTCCCTTCAATCTTCCTACGCCCACGACAGATAGGGACCGAACTGTCTCACGACGTTCTAAACCCAGCTCGCGTACCACTTTAAATGGCGAACAGCCATACCCTTGGGACCTGCTTCAGCCCCAGGATGTGATGAGCCGACATCGAGGTGCCAAACACCGCCGTCGATATGAACTCTTGGGCGGTATTAGCCTGTTATCCCCGGAGTACCTTTTATTTGTTGAGCGATGGCCTTTCCATACAGAACCACCGGATCACTAAGACCTGCTTTCGCATCTGTTTGCACTATCATGCTCACAGTTAAACTGGCTTATGCCTTTACACTAAACTTACGATTTCCGACCGTAATTAGCCAATCTTTGTACTCCTCCGTTACTCTTTGGGAGGAGACCGCCCCAGTCAAACTACCCACCAGACACTGTCTCTATACCGGATTACGGATATTAGGTTAGAACAATAATTTTTAAAGGGTGGTATTTCAATTTATGACTCCGCTTAACCTGACGATTAAACTTCAAAGTCTCCCACCTATGCTACACATCAAAAGCTATTATTCAATATCAAGCTATAGTAAAGGTTCACGGGGTCTTTCCGTCTTGCCGCGGGTATACTGCATCTTCACAGCAATTTCAATTTCACTGAGTCTCGGGTGGAGACAGTCTAGCCATCATTACGCCATTCGTGCAGGTCGGAACTTACCCGACAAGGAATTTCGCTACCTTAGGACCGTTATAGTTACGGCCGCCGTTTACCGGGGCTTCAATCCAGAGCTTCAGAAAAAAATCTTAACACCTTTTATTAACCTTCCGGCACCGGGCAGGCGTCACACCGTATACTTCCATTTTCATGTTTGCACAGTGCTATGTTTTTAATAAACAGTTGCAGCTAGCTTTTATCTTAGACTAGTTTCAGCTATAAAAGTAAATTTTTCACCTAATACTAGCGTGCCTTATCCCGAAGTTACGGCACCATTTTGCCTAGTTCCTTCACCCGAGTTCTCTCAAGCGCTTTAGTATTCTCTACCCAACTACCTGTGTTGGTTTAGGGTACGATTTTAATTTATATAAAGTTTAGAGGCTTTTCTTGGAAGCATGGTATTGATCACTTTGTTACTTGCGTAACTAGTCATCACGCCTTAGATTAAAAAATAATCGGATTTACCTAATTATTAACTCCTACACGATTAAACCAGGATATCCATTCACCTGGCTGATCTAACCTTCTCCGTCCCCACATCACAATAAAATAAAGAACAGGAATATTAACCTGTAATCCATCGATTACGCTTTTCAGCCTCACCTTAGGTGTCGCCTTACCCTGCCCCGATTAACGTTGGACAGGAACCCTTAGTTTTTCAGCGAGCAAGTTTTTCACTTGCTTTATCGTTACTTATGTCAGCATTCGCACTTCTGATACCTCCAGTATATTTCACAATATACCTTCTACAGCCTACAGAACGCTCCCCTACCCAATAAAAAAAATTTATAAAAAACATATAAATAATTAAATATTGCCGTAGCTTCGGTGTATAATTTAGCCCCGTTAAATCTTCCGCGCAAGACGACTTGACTAGTGAGCTGTTACGCTTTCTTTAAATGATGGCTGCTTCTAAGCCAACATCCTAGCTGTTTATGCCTTCTCACATCGTTTACCACTTAACTATAACTTAGGGACCTTAGCTGACGGTCTGGGTTGTTTCCCTTTCCACAACGAACGTTAGCACCCGCTGTGTGTCTCCCATGATAACATTCTACGGTATTCGGAGTTTGCATCGGTTTGGTAGGCCGGGGTGGCCCCTAGCCGAAACAGTGCTCTACCCCCGTAGATGAATTTCATGAGGCGCTACCTAAATAGCTTTCGGGGAGAACCAGCTATCTCCCGGTTTGATTGGCCTTTCACCCCTAACCACAGATCATCCGCTAATTTTTCAACATTAGTCGGTTCGGTCCTCCAGTTAGTTTTACCTAACCTTCAACCTGTCCATGGCTAGATCACCGGGTTTCGGGTCTGTATCCTGAAACTAAATCGCCATATTTAAGACTCGGTTTCCCTACGGCTCCCTTATACAAGTTAACCTCGCTACAGAATACAAGTCGCTGACCCATTATACAAAAGGTACGCAGTCACCTTACATAAAAAAAATAAAAAAAAATTAATATTATTAAGGCTTCTACTGCTTGTACGTATACGGTTTCAGGATCTATTTCACTCCCCTCACCGGGGTTCTTTTCGCCTTTCCCTTACGGTACTTTGTTCACTATCGGTCAGTCAGGAGTATTTAGCCTTAGAGGATGGTCCCCCTATCTTCAAACAAGATTTCACGTGTCTCGTCCTACTTTAAAGAGTATATATAAATTTTAGTCTTCGTATACTGGGTTATCACCAATTATCACCAATTTTTCCAAATTGTTCTACTGACTAAAATTAATATTTTTTTAACTCTGGCTGTTCCCATTTCGCTCGCCGCTACTTAGGGAATCTCAATTGATTTCTTTTCCTCAAGGTACTAAGATGTTTCAATTCCCTTGGTTTGCTTTTTTAATCTATATATTCAATTAAAAATGATGATTTTATTCATCGGGTTTCCCCATTCGGAAATCGCCGGTTAAAACGTTTCTTATCAACTCACCGACACTTTTCGCAGATTAGCACGTCCTTCATCGCCTCTGACTGCCAAGGCATTCACCATATACGCTTTGTCGCTTAACCTTACAACCCACAAATGTTTTATTTTACATTATAATAAAAAAATGCAATTTAAAATTTTATTTAATTCTGATTTTTTAAAGAGCGTTATTATTAATTTAACTATATGAAATTAAATTAACAATAACATGAAAAAATAAAATAGTATATAGTAAAATTAATTTTTCTGTCCCCTAGGGGATTTGAACCCCTGTTGCCGCCGTGAAAGGGCAGTGTCCTAAACCACTAGACGAAGGGGACTAAAAGATATAAATAAATACTTTTAAGTATAAAACTTAATATACTATAAATACTAATACTACATAATGATATAAAAGAGTCAAGAAGTTTATCAAATTATTTTTTATATTAAACAAATTTAAATTTTTATACTATTTTTCAAACTTTTTAAAGAATTTTCTATATTTGGTAGTTTTTTGTTCCATAATAAACAAGAATATGCTGCTTGACTAACTAACATGCCTATACCATCTTGTACATGTAAAGATCCATGTTTTTTACACCACTGTAAAAAAGGAGTATATCCTATTTTTTTAAAATATAAATCATAACAATAGACATTTTCTGAAATTATTGAACTAGATATATCAGGAATTTGTCCATATATGCCACTAGAAGTAGCATTTATAATCAAATTAAAATTATAATTTTTTAATTCATTTTTCTTTAAGCAAAATATTTCACCAACATTACTAAATTTCTTTACTAACAAATATGATTTATAATGTGTTCTATTATAAACATAAACTTTATTCATATTATACATTAAGTAAGGAATTATACCATATGATGCTCCACCAGCTCCAATCACTAATATATTAAAATTTTTTTTTAAAAAATTTAATCGTTTTAAATCATATAAAATACCTATTCCATCAGTATTATCACCTACTAAAAATTTTTTATCAATTTTTTTTAATGTGTTAATAGACTCAGAAATTTTAGCTCTATCACTTAAAAAATCTACATATTTTATTACACTTTTTTTAAATGGCAAAGTAACATTTGCACCAACATTGTTTTCTTGTGAAAAAAACTTCTTTAAAAAAAAACTTAAAGACTTTTTTGGAGTTAAAATAGTGCTATAAAAATATTTTATATTAATTTGCTTAGAAAAAATTTTATGAATAACAGGAGACAAAGAATGACTAACTGGGTTTCCAAAAAGGCAAAAACAACGATTTTGTAAATTACTCATGTCTAATATATTCTCCATTAACTATATTAATTATAGTAGAAGTATTTTTACTTAATCCAACACATCCATGCAATATATGAACCCTATTTCCAAATTGTCTAAAAATTTCTTTAACATTAATACAAGGTTTTAAACCGTGTAAATTAGCGCTTGTAGAAATTATTGCTTTCCCAAAATTTTTACATAAACTCTTTACATATACGTTATTAGTAATTCTAACAGCAACTAACTTAGAAAATCCTGTTATCCATATAGGTACAGTGTTTTTTGCCGGATGTAACAAAGTAAAATTTCCAGGCCAAAATTTATAAAATTTTTTAATATTTTTTTCTGAAACTTCTTTAGTATATACATATTTTTTTAAATATGCATAATTTGAAGATATAATAATAAGACCTTTATCTATACTTCTTTTCTTAATTTTTAATAATTTCATTACTGCATCTTTATTATCAGGATCACAACCTAATCCAAATACTGATTCAGTAGGATATGCTATTACATTCCCATCTTTAAGTGCTCTAACACATTTTTTAAGATTATTTTTATATATTATAGACATAAACCACTATTTTAAAAATATTAATAAATTATAATAGTATATAAAAAATTTAGTTTATTTATTTTACAAAATTTAAAATAATATATATTATAGATAAAAAATAATATGATACAATAAAAATGTTAAAAAATAGAATATAATTTTATTAACATAATAAATATTATGAAATTATTAAAAATATTACAATATCCTAATAAAAATTTAAGAAAAAATTCAAAACCAGTAAAAGAAGTGAATAAATATATACAAAATATAGTAGATCAAATGTTTTATACTATGATTTCAGAAAATGGTATAGGTTTATCTGGAATACAAGTAAACATACCATTACAAATAATTACTATATTAGATACTAAAAAATTTAATAAAAAAATTACTATAATAAATCCAAAAATAATAAAGAAAAAAAAAAAAATATTAAAAATAGAGGGATGCCTATCATTTCCAAATCAACAAGCTATTGTGCCTAGATATAAATATTTAGAAATAGAAGCTCTAAATTATTTTGGAAAAAATATAAAAATATATGCTAAATCTTTATTATCAATATGTATACAACATGAAATAGATCATTTATCAGGAAAATTATTTATAGATCATCTTTCTACACTTAAAAAAAACATCATTAAAAAAAAGATAGAAAAAATAAATAAAAAAATATGCAAACAAAAGTTAATAAACAATTAAAAATAGTTTTTGCAGGAACTACAGATTTTGCAGAAAAATATTTGTCAGCGTTAGTAAAATCAAAACATAAAATAGTATATGTTATGACAAAAAAAATCTCTATTAAAAACAAATATATTTCTAAATTAATAAACAATTGTTTAA
The DNA here is from genome assembly GCF_039370165.1 of Buchnera aphidicola (Chaitoregma tattakana). NCBI lineage: Bacteria > Pseudomonadati > Pseudomonadota > Gammaproteobacteria > Enterobacterales > Erwiniaceae > Buchnera > Buchnera aphidicola. The sequence continues at coordinate 359,078 of NZ_CP134991.1, forward strand.
AAAATTCTATTCCCATGATTTTAGAAAAAAATTTAAACAATAATAAAATCGTAAAAAAAATTCAAAAAAAAAAACCAGATATAATGATAATAGTAGCATATGGAATTAAAATACCACAAAATATAATAAAAATATTTCCTATGAAAGCTTTAAATATACATCCTTCTATATTACCTAAATGGCGTGGACCTGCACCTATACAACGAGCAATATTAAATGGAGATAGAAAAACTGGAGTAAGTATTATCTCTATAAATCAAAAATTTGATTCAGGAAACATTTTAAATATAAAAACATGTAAAATATACAAAAATGATACATTTTTAAGCTTATCTAAAAAATTGTGCAATATCGGTATTAAATCTATGTTTATTTCTTTAATTAACATTTTTAAAAGAAAAAAAACATTAAAACAAAAAACAGATAAAACAAAATATTTTTATGCACATAAAATTTCTAGACATGAAACAAAAATCAATTGGAATAATACTGCAAAATATTTAGAAAGATCTATAAGAGCATTCTATCCAAGCCCAGGAAGTTATTTTTTTTTTAAAAAAAAAAGAATAAAAGTGTTTCAATCTGAAGTTTTTATAAATAGCAAAGAATATTCATGTGGAAAAATAATAAAAATTTTAAAAGATGGAATATATATAAGTACAAAAAAAAATTGTTTAATAATAAAAAAAATACAATTCGAAGGGAAAAAAATGATAAATTCTATAGATATATATAATGGATATAAAAATTTTTTTCAAATCGGAGAAACTATTTTATAAAAAGAAATTAAAATAGTTTCTATAAATAATAATTGTATATCAAAACTACTATTTTATAACATTTAAAAAAAAAATTACATATTATTTATTTTTTAAAAATTTTTTTTTATTTCTATCTACTAATTCTATGTATGACATTAAAGAACAATCTCCTTTTCTAAAACCGCATTTTAAAATTCTTGTATATCCCCCTGGTCTATTTAAAAAAAAAGGAGATATATCTGAAAACAGTTTTTTTACTAATACCATATCTCTTATTCTAGAAAAAATTGTCCTTCTATTATGCAAGGAATCAATTTTTGCTATTGTAATTATTTTTTCTGAAAACCTTCTTAGCTCTTTAGCCTTCGATAAAGTAGTTTTAATTCTTTCATATTTAAATAAAGAACATATCATATTTCTCATCATAGACTTAAAATGACTTCTTGTGCGATTAAACTTCTTGCCAGACTTTTTATGTCTCATAAAAAAATCTCCAAAAAAAAATTTAAAAATTTATAAAAAACACATGTTTTTATTCTAACAAATCTTTAGGAGGCCAATTTTTCAACTGTGTTCCTAAAAATAAATTTCTTGCAGCTAAAATATCTTTTATTTCAGTAAGAGATTTTTTTCCTAAATTTGGAGTTTTTAGCAATTCTACTTCTGTTTTTTGTATCAAATCACCAATATAATGAATAGATTCTGCTTTTAAACAATTAGCAGATCTAACAGTCAATTCTAAATCGTCTACAGGTCTTAACAAAGCTGGATCAAATTTAGGTTTTTCTTCTATTATTTTATCTTTCTTTAAATCTCTTAAATATATAAAAGATTCTAATTGTTCAGATAAGATGGTAGATGCATATCTTATAGCACTTTCTGGATCAATTGTTCCATTAGTTTCTATAAAAATTACTAACTTGTCTAAATCAGTTCTTTGTTGTACTCTAGCTGACTCTACATTATAAGAGATATGATTAATTGGGCTATACCAGGCATCTAATAACAATCTTCCTATAGCACAATCTTTACTCTTTTCATTAGTATTTACTCTAGACGAAGCAGGAGAGTATCCTATTCCTTTCTCTACTTTAATTCTCATACTAATGTCAGACTTTTTTGTAGTTAAACTACAAATAAAATGATTTAATTTAGTAATCTCAACGTCTCCATTATGAGAAATATCAGAAGCTAAAACAGAACCCTCTCCTTTCTTTTCTAGTTTCATAATAGCCATATCTTTACTGTGAATTTTTATAGGAAGTTCTTTTAAATTTAATAAAATGTCTATTATATCTTCTTTAACGTCATCTTTAATACTGTATTCATGTAATATTCCATCTATAAAAACTTCTGTTACAGCACATCCAGGAATTGAAGATAATAATATTCTTCTTAAAGCATTTCCTAAAGTATGCCCAAAACCTCTTTCTAGAGGCTCTAAAACAATTTTAGACTTATTTGTACCAATTTTTTTTATATCGACTAATTTCGGTTTTAAGAGAGTAGAGATAAAACTATGGTACATAGACACCTCCATTTTGTTAAATTAATACTATTTGGAGTAAAATTCAACTATAAGATGTTCATTTATATCTGAAGACAAATCGCTTCTTTCAGGAATTTGTTTAAAAATACCTTTCATTTCAGCAACGTCAACATCTATCCACAAGAACTTTTCATATTGCTTAGAAATTTCTAAAGATGCTTTTATTCTAGATTGTGATTTACAAGAACTTTTTATGTTTATTACATCATTTATATTTACTTGCAATGATGGAATGTTTACTATTTTTCCATTTACTAATATAGATTTGTGATTTACTAATTGTCTAGATTCTAATCTAGTACTTCCAAATCCCATTCTATATACTACATTGTCTAATCTTCTCTCTAAGAATTTTAACAAATTTTCTCCAGTATGACCTTTCATATTTGAAGCTTTTTTATAATAATTTCTAAATTGTTTTTCCAAAATTCCGTACAATCTTTTTACTTTTTGTTTTTCTCTAAATTGAACACCATAATCTGATATTCTAGTCTTTTTAGCTCCATGTTGACCTGGAAGATTAGAAATTTTACATTTAGTTTCTATAGGTCTTAACCCTGACTTTAAAAACAAATCTACTCCTTCTCTTCTACTTAATTTCAACTTCGGCCCTAAATATTTTGCCATTTTAAATTATTCCTTACAATATAATTTTTATACTCTTCTTTTTTTTGGAGGTCTGCAACCGTTATGAGGTATTGGTGTAACGTCAGTAATGTTAGTTATTTTAAAACCAATTGCATTTAAAGATCTTATTGCTGACTCTCTTCCTGGACCTGGTCCTTTAACCATTACTTCTAAGTTCTTAATGTTATAAGATTTAACTGTTTCCGCGCATTTTTCTGCAGCAATTTGTGCTGCAAATGGAGTCGACTTTCTTGAACCTCTAAAACCCGACCCGCCGGAAGTTGCCCAACCTAATGTATTTCCCTTTTTATCTGTTATAGTTACAATTGTATTATTAAAAGAAGCATGAATATGTACAATACCATCTGTTATATGCTTTCTTTTCACGCTTTTTTTAGATTTAGATATAGTTTTTTTCATTTTAATATTTTTTATTTAACCATAAAATTATTTTTTTAATATTTTTCTAGGACCTTTTCTAGTTCTAGCATTTGTTTTAGTTCTTTGCCCTCTTACAGGCAAACCTCTTCTATGTCTTAATCCTCTATAACAACCTAAGTCCATGAGTCTTTTGATAGATAATTTTTTTTCTCTTCGTAAATCTCCTTCTACAATAAACTTAGAAACTTCTTCTCTTAATATCTCTAGTTTTTTATCATCTAAAGATCCTATTTTTAATAAATGCGAAATATTTAAATTTTTACAAATATAATTAGCTCTAGATTTTCCAATACCATATACCATACTCAAAGCTATATTAACGTGTTTTTTTTCATCTATATTAATACCTTGAATACGAATCATATTTTCTAAAACTCCTAAATTTTTATTAAACTATATTATCCTTGCCTTTGCTTATGTTTTTTGTCATTACTACAAGTGACTAATACTACACTTTTTCTTCTAACTATTTTGCAAAATTTGCATAATTTTTTTACAGAAGTTCTCACTTTCATATTTTTATAAACTCACTATATTAACTTAACTATATTAAAATCTTCTATTAGATCTATGTAAATTTTTATAATACATGTTTGAAACAACAATATTTTGTATTTGACTAATACAATCTATAATAACTACTACAACTATTAATAAAGAAGTTCCACCAAAATAAAAACTAGAACTCCAGAAGTGACTTACAAATTCAGGTATCATACAAACAAAGGATATATATAAAGATCCTATGAAAGTTAATTTAGTAACAATTGTTTTTATATATTTGGCAGTATGATTTCCAGGTCTAATACCACTAATAAAAGCTCCAGATTTTTTTAAATTTTCTGAAGTATCCGTAGAATTAAAAGTTAAATTTGTATAAAAAAAACAAAAAAATATTATTAAAAATATATAACTAAATGTATGAAAAAAACTATTTGGATGCAAGCATTTTAGTAAGACAATTAAAAAATTATTACTATAAAAGTTTACTAACCAAGAAATAATTGTATATGGCAACAACACTATACTAGATGCGAATATTGCTGGTATAACACCTACTATATTTACCTTTAATGGTAAATAACTGTTTCTAGAAACAGATATTTTTTTTATTTGATTAATATTCGCATATTGAACGTTTATTTTATAAAAACTTCTTTCTATAAATGTAACAAAAAAAATTACAGAAAATACAAAAAAAATGAGTAAAGCAAATGTAGAATAATTAATATTACCTAACTTTACTTTTTTTATAATACTTACAATAGAATTAGGAATGCCAGAAATTATTCCTAAAAATATTATTAAAGACACTCCATTTCCAATACCATATTTTGTAATTAATTCGCCTAACCATATCAAAAACATTGTTCCTGTAACTAAACTTAAGGAACATAAAATATAAAATCTCATTCCTGGATTCATAACTAAGTCTTTAAATATATAAATTTTAGGAAGGCTAAAAGATATACAAACAGATTGAATCACAGAAATTATAAAAGATAGATACTTAATATATCTGTTTATTTTTTTCTTACCTTCTTCACCGCTTTTTTTTATATTCTTGAAACGTCTATTTACTAAAGTAAGACACTGAACTATAATAGAGGCAGATATATAAGGCATTATACCTAAAGAAAATATAGATGCCGTTTTTATAGCACCACCAGAAAAAATATTTATCATATTCAATACATTGCCATAATTGTGATGTATTATTTCAGACAATATTTCAATATTTATTCCAGGTACAGTTATTAAAGATCCAATTCTAAATATTACTATTGCAAAGATGACAAAAAAGATTCTACTTTTTAATTCGTTGTTATTAACATTAACATTGTTATTTAAATTATTAATATTTACTTTATTTTTTTTTAACATAATATATATTATTTAATATTTTATTTCGCCACCCATTTTTATTATCATGTTAGATAATTTCTTAGTAACTTGTATACCATGTAATGTTATAGTGTTCTTAATTTTACCTTTACCTATTATCTTAACGCTTTTTATATTTTTTTTAACAATTTTATTAGTTTTCAATAAATTTAGATTTAAAAATTCATATTTTTTTAATAGATTACTAATTTTATTAAATTTTATTTCTTTAAAAAAAATTTTTTTTCTTGAAGTAAAACCAAATTTAGGAGATCTTCTATATATTGGAGTTTGACCACCTTCAAATCCTCTTCTTATTGAAGAACCTTTTCTAGACTTTTGACCCTTATGACCTCTACCAGAAGTTTTTCCAAGACCAGACCCAATACCCCTTCCACATCTCTTTTTTCTTTTAGATCTTTTTCCTACTAGCAAAACACTTTTTAATAACATAAAAAATTATGATTCCTCTATTCTTAAAATATAACTTATTTTATTTATCATGCCCATAATAGAGCTATTTATTTCAAGTTTTTTAAAACTACCTATTCCCTTTAATCCTAAACCTAATAAAGTTAATTTATGTTTAGGCAATATACCTATTGAACTCTTTATTTGTATAATTTTTACGAACCTTTTTTTCATGCTGTATAATTTACCTATGTAAAATCATTAATATTTTTGTTTCTTTTTTTTGCTACTACATTTGGAGATTGAATACTTTTCAATCCGTTTATAGTAGCTCTTACTACATTTATAGGATTAGTAGAACCATAAGTTTTGGCGAATACATTAAAAACCCCAGAAACTTCAAAAACAGCTCTCATAGCACCTCCCGCAATTATACCTGTGCCATCTAAAGCTGGTTTCATAAAAATTGTAGATCCAGTAAAACTTCTTTTTATTGCATATTGTAAAGTATTATTTTTTAAAAAAAATGTTATCATATTTTTTCTAGCTCTTTCCATAGCTTTCTGTATAGCAAAAGGAACTTCTTTAGCCTTCCCATATCCAAATCCTACTTTACCATTTCTATTTCCAACCACAGTTAAAGCTGTAAAAGAAAATACTCTTCCACCTTTTACAGTTTTAGATACTCTGTTTACTGCAATAAGCTTTTCCTGAAGCTCGTTAGATTTTTTGTTATCTATATTTTTCATTTAAACTATCATCCTATTAAAATCTCAAACCATGTTTTCTAGCAGAATCAGCTAGTTCTTTTATTCTACCATGATATTTAAATCCTGATCTATCAAAAGAAACATTCTTTATACCCTTTTTTAAAGCTCTTATTGCTATTTCTTTTCCAACTAATGTAGATGAAACTTTATTTCCTGTATAAAGTAATTTACTTCTAATATTTTTTTCTAAAGTAGAAGCAGATACTATAACAAAATTATCTACAGAAATTACTTGAGCATACATATTTCTAGAAGTTCTATGAACAACTAATCTAATACTTTGTAGCCTCTTGAAATTATTTCTACTTTTTGAATATCTTCTCATCCTAGCTAGTTTTTTTTTAAAAACACTCATATTATTTTTTCTTAGTCTCCTTTCTAATAACTGTTTCATCTTTATAACAAATACCTTTGCCTTTATAAGGCTCAGGAGATCTATATGCACGTAAGTTTGCAGCTGCCTGGAAGACTAATTGTTTATTTATTCCACTCAAAACTATTTTTGTCAATGAATCGCAAACCGCATCAACTCCATCTGGCAAGCAATGTTCTATTTTATGTGAAAATCCTAAATATAAACTTAAAATATTTTTGTTTAAAGACACTCTATACCCTACTCCAGATAATAAAAGTGTTTTAAAAAACTTATTTTGCACGCCATATATCATAGAATTAACTAAAGATCTACAAGTACCTGCATGCATCCAGGACCTATAGTAATTGCTATTACCACAAAAAGTTAATAAATTTTTTTCATATTTCACAGTTACAAACTTACTTATTATATGTTCTAAACTGCCATATGTTCCCTTTATAAAAATCTTATTAGATTTAAGTTTAATATATACATTATCAGGAATAAAAATTGGTTTTTTAGCTATTCTAGACATATTATCCCCATATAATTTAATTTATTGAAAAAAAATATTTAAACAAACTAATATACTGTACATAATATTTCTCCACCAATCCCTAATTTTCTAGCATCAAAATCAGTTATAACCCCTCTTGATGTTGATATTATAGAAATTCCTAAACCAGAAATAACTTTTTGTATATTTTTTTTATTTTTATATATTCTTAAACTAGGTTTGCTTATTTTTTTAATATTTTCTATAACTGGTTTCCCATTAAAATATTTTAAAAATATTTTTATATTATTTTCTATGATATAATTACTTATATATCCTTCTTTTTTTAAAACTTTCAGTATAGATTTTTTAAAATTAGAAAACTTAACAATTACATATACTTTTCTTGAAAATTGACCATTTCTTATTTTTGTAAACATATCACTAATAGAATCTTGCATGCTCATGTTTAAAAATTGTCCTATAATGTTTTTATTGCATAAATTTAATTTTACCAACTCGATTTTTTCAATCCTGGTATTTCTCCTTTCATAGCTACCTCTCTAAACTTAATTCTACTTAAACCAAACTTTCTTAAATATGCATGAGGTCTACCTGTAATATAACATCTATTCCTTATTCTACATACACTAGAATCTCTAGGAAGTTTCTGTAATTTAAATATTGTTTTCAATTTGTCTCTATCAGAAGTATTTACATCAAAAATAATCTTTTTCAACTTCTTTCTTAGATTAAAAAATTTTTTACTAAGTTTTTTTCTTTTAAACTCTCTAGCTTTTATTGATTCTTTAGCCATTTTAATACTCCTTATAAAATCTATTTCTTAAATGGAAAACTTAAAGACTTTAACAACTCTAAAGAATATAAATCTATATTTGTATTAGTTGTAATGGTAATATTTAAACCTCTAGTTTTATCTACTTTTTCGTAATTTATTTCTGGAAAAATAATTTGTTCCTTAATACCTATGCTATAGTTTCCCATTCCATCAAATGACTTTTTATTAAATCCTCTAAAATCTCTTATTCTAGGTACAACAATATATATAAATCTATTTATAAAATCCCACATCCTATTCTTACGTAATGTGACCTTACATCCTACTGGATATCCTTGTCTTATTTTAAATCCAGATATAGATTTTTTAGCATTAGTAACAATAGGTTTTTGTCCTGAAATCATAGTAATATCGGAAACTATATTATTTAAATTTTTTTTATTACCATTACAATCCCCATCTCCAATATTTAAAGTAATTTTTACAACTTTAGGAACTTGCATGACAGATGTAAAATTTAACTTTTTCATTAGATAATTTGTTATCTTATTCTTATAAACATTTCTAAGATCTAACACTATAAATCTCCAAATTTTTTATTTAAATTATAATAATTTATTTTTTTTTATAATCTTATTATTAGATTTAAAAAATCTAACTTTTTTACCATCTAAAAATTTAAATCCTACTCTGTCTGGCTTGCCTGTGATATGATTAAAAATTTTTAAGTTAGATACTTGAATATAAGATTCTTTCTTAACTATTCCTCCCATTACGTTCTTTTCTGGTATAGATTTTTGGTGTTTTTTAATAATATTTATTCCACTAACAATAACTTTATTTGAAGAAAGAAATTTTTTTACTATGCCTTTTTTACCTTTATATTTTCCTGTAATAACAATTACATTATCATTTTTTCTAATTTTTTTTGACATAAATATTACATACCTCTAAAGTACTTCAGGAGCTAAAGATATAATTTTCATAAATTTATCTGTTCTTAATTCTCTAGTCACTGGCCCAAAAATTCTACTTCCTACAAGGGTTTCACCTGTATTGTTTAATAATACACAAGAATTTTTGTCAAATCTAATATATGAGCCATCTAATCTAGATATACCTTTTTTAGTTCTAATTACAACTGCTTTTAAAACTTCGCCCTTCTTAACTTTGCCATGTGAAGAAGCTTCTTGTATGGCAACTTTAATTATGTCTCCAATATTTGCATATCTTTTTTTAGAGCCTCCTAATACTTTAATACACATGGCCAGTTTAGCACCTGAGTTGTCTGAAACACTTAAAATTGTTTGTTCTTGAATCATTTTATAACTACCTTTTATATCCTATATAAAACATTATATTATTTTCTTACTAACTTTACAAACTTCCAAAACTTAGTTTTAGAAATAGGTTTACACTCAGAAATCTCAATAACATCACCTAATTTACATACATTATGTTCATCATGTACTTTAAACTTTATGTTTCTTTTAATAAACTTACCATAAACCTTGTGTTTGACAAAACGCTCTATTAAAATAGTACATGTTTTATCCATTTTATTACTAATAACTAGACCCTTTAATACTTTAATGTTTTTAGTCACTTGTTTTAACCTTATTAAAATTCATTAAAAACTTTATTTTAGATATTTTTTTTCTACAAGATTTCAACAAATGAGTCTTTTTTAACTTTCCTGAAAACAATTGAAGTTTTAAATTAAATTCTTCCCTTAATGTAGACATTAATTGTTCATATAAATGTATATTAATACTATTAATTTGTTTTTTCATAATTTATTTTTACCAAATTATTTCTCTGCTTACAAAAACAGTCTTTACAGACAATTTAGAAGATGCTAAAGAAAAAGCTTTTCTAGAAATTTCTTCTGAAACACCATCAACTTCATATAAAACTTTTCCTGGTTTTACTAAAAAAACCCAATATTCAACATTTCCTTTTCCTTTACCCATTCTAACTTCTAATGGTTTTTTAGTAATAGGTTTGTCAGGAAAAATTCTTATCCACATTTTACCATCTTTTTTAATTAATCTACTAATTACTTTTCTAGCAGATTCAATTTGTCTAGCCGTTAGTCTTCCTCTAGTAATAGCTTTTAATCCAAATTTTCCAAAACACACATTACTATCTATAGATAATCCTCTGTTTTTTCCTTTATGCATCTTTCTAAATTTAGTCTTTTTAGGTTGTAACATAATATAACAAACTCCTTCATCTATTTCTTCTATTCCTATATTGTTTTCTAAACCTCACTATAGGTTTTTCTAATTTTAACATTACATCCATTTTACCTAGAATTTCTCCTTTAAATATCCATACTTTTACACCAATAATGCCATATGTAGTATGAGCTTCAGAAGCACTATATTCAATATCAGCTCTTAAAGTGTGCAAAGGAACTCTACCTTCTCGATACCATTCTCTTCTTGCTATTTCCGCGCCTCCAAGTCTTCCACTAATTTCCACTTTTATTCCTTTAGCACCTTGCCTCATAGCATTTTGTACTGACCTTTTCATAACCCTTCTAAACATCACTCTTCTTTCTAATTGTAAACTTATATTATTAGCAACAAGTTTTGCATCTAATTCGGGTTTTTTAACTTCTGATATGTTAATTTGAACTGGTGTTTTTATAAGATCAACTATTTTTAATCTAATTTTTTCTATATCTTCACCCTTTTTTCCTATTACTATACCAGGTCTAGAAGTAAATATAGTTATTTTAACACTTTTAGACGGCCTTTCAATAACTACTTTAGACACAGAAGCTCTTATCAATTTTTTAAAAATAAATTCTCTTACTTTAAAGTCATTTTGTAAATTCTTAGCAAAATTTTTTTTATTAGCAAACCAAATGGAATTCCAATGTTTTATAATTCCTAATCTCATTCCATTAGGATTAACTTTTTGACCCATTTTAAAAACCTCATGTTTAAAATTTTATTCAGACACTACTATTTTTATATGACTAGTTCTTTTAAATATTCTATCAGCTCTACCTTTAGCTCTCGGCATCATACGTTTCATCATTGGGCCTTCATCTATATTTATTCTAATAATCTTTAATTTATCAACATCTAATCCGTAATTATGTTCTGCATTAGCAATCACAGAATTTAATACTTTAATTATCAAATTGGAAGCTTTTTTTTTATTAAATTCTAATATGTTCATAGCTAAAGAAACTTTTTTACCTAATATTAAATTCGATATTATCCTCACTTTCTGTGCAGAAGAATTAGCTTTTTTATGTATAGCATAAACTTCCATTAAATTTTCTCCAATTTAAACTTTTTGTTTAGGATCTTCAGAAACATTTTTCTTAACTTTTTTATCTATATTATGTCCTCTATAAGTTCGAGTTATAGAAAATTCTCCTAACTTATGCCCAACCATTTCTTCAGTTATAAAAATAGGTATATGTTTTTTACCATTGTGTACTAAAATAGTTAACCCTACCATATTAGGGAAAATAGTAGAACGTCTAGACCAAGTTTTTATTGGTTTTCTATCTTTTAATTTTACTGCTTTTTTTACCTTTTTAAATAAACTTTCATCTATAAAAGGACCTTTTCTTAAAGATCTTGGCATAAAAAATTATCCTTAAAAATTAATTTTTGTTATGTATAATAAATTTCTGTGTTCTTTTATTTTTTCTAGTTTTTTTACCTTTTGTCTGCTTACCCCAGGGACTAACAGGATGTTTACCAAAATTTCTACCTTCTCCACCTCCATGAGGATGATCAACTGGATTCATAGCAGTACCTCTAACAGTAGGACGCACTCCAGCCCACCTTTTAGCACCGGCCTTACCAAGTTTTTTTAACATATGTATAGTATTTCCTACTTCACCTATAGTAGCTCTACAACGAGAATATATTTTACGCAGTTCACCAGATCGTAATCTAATTGATACATATTTTTTTTCTTTTGATATAATCTGCGCGTGATTACCAGCAGATCTAGAAATTTGAGCTCCTTTGCCCGGTCTAAGTTCTATATTATGTATATATTCTCCAGTAGGTATATTTTTTATGCTTAGGCAATTACCAATTCTAATCTCTACATTATCTCCAGATATTACAGTATCACCTACTTTAATATTTTTAGGTTCTAATATATAACTTTTAGTCCCATCTTTATATAAAATTAATGCAATGTTAGAAGATCTGTTGGGGTCATACTCAATTCGTTTTACAATAGCTAATATATTATCTTTTCTTCTTTTAAAATCTATCTTTCTATATTTTTTTTTATGCCCACCTCCTATATGCCTTGTAGTAATCCTACCTGAGTTATTTCTACCCCCTGTTTTAACATTTTTAAATAACAAACGTTTTATAGGCCTTTTCTTACATAAATTAGAACTATCTACTTTGATTAGATGCCTTCTGCCCGGAGAAGTGGGCCTTACCTTTTTTAATATCATACAAAATCCTAAGTTTTAAAAATATATTTAAAAATTTATAATGTCACCTTTTTTTAAAGTTACATATGCTTTTTTCCAATCTTTTCTAAAATTTATTTTACTAATACTGCTTTTTCTATTATTCTTTTTTTTACCTTTTACAATTAAAGTGTTAACTTTTAAAACATTTACCTTAAAAAATTTTTCTAATGTTGTCTTAATTTCTTTTTTAGTAGAATTTTTTAAAACTTTTATTACAAAAATATTGTTTTTTTTAGATACTGCAGAGGATTTTTCAGATACATGAATTCCTCTGAAAATTTTAAAAATACGCTCTTCAAATTTCATTAAAATTATTCTCTATTTTTTTAAATGTATCAACCGTTGTAACTATAAGATCATAAGATAATAAAACTAATGGGTTCATAAACCTAACTTCTATAACCATAATTCTATCAATATTTCTAGATGCTAAAAATAAATTTTTATCAAAACTATTTAGTATTACCAAAGTTTTTTTGTTTTCAGTAAATTTTAATTTTTCCATTAATAATTTAGTTTTTGGATAAGTAATACAGAATTTCTTAAAAATTATTATCTTATTTTTTATTATTAATTCAGAAAAAATACTTTTCATAGCTCCATTGTACATTTTTTTATTTATCTTTACACAACTCTTTTTAGGTTCAGCTGCAAAAGTTACACCCCCTGATCTCCATATAGGGCTTCTTATAGATCCAACTCTTGCTCTTCCAGTACCTTTTTGTTTCCATGGTTTTTTACCAGAACCAGATACGTTAGATCTAGACTTTTGTGCTTTGGTTCCTTTTTTACTAAGAGCAATGTATGATAGCAATACTTGATGTATAAGTTTTTTATTAAAAGACCTATTTAATATAAAATTAGATACATCCACGTAATCACTAATACAATCTTTCAGCAATAATTTCATATTAACTAATTTTTTTACCTCTTGTTTTTATAGATGGTCTTACAATAACATCTCCATTAGAGGGGCCTGGAACAGTGCCTTTCACAAACAAAAAATTATTATTATCAATAGAAACTATTTTTAAATTTTGTATAGTTACTCTATTATTACCTAAATGTCCAGACATTTTTTTTCCTTTAAAAACTCGTCCTGGCGTTTGATTCTGTCCTATTGAACCAGGGGCTCTATGAGATAATGAATTCCCATGACTACTATCTTGAGATTTAAAATTCCATCGTTTTATTGTTCCTGAAAAACCTTTACCTTTAGAAAAACCAGTTACGTCTACCATACTAATATTTTTAAAAATATTTATACTTATAGATTGACCTACAGAAAAATTTTTTGTGTCTGGTACTCTAAACTCCCATAAGCCTCTACCAGCTAAAACATTATGTTTAATAAAATGACCAGCTGTAGGTTTATTAATTTTATTTATATTTCTTTCACCTGTAGTAACCTGTATAGCAGAATAAAAATCATTCTTTAAATTTTTTATTTGCACTATTCTATTTTTAGTAATTTTTATCACAGTTACAGGCACCAAATCTCCATTTTCTAAAAAAATCATAGAAGCACCTACTTTTTTACCAACCAATCCTACCATATAAAATTACCTATAATAAATTTTGTTATTTTGTATAAAATTTTAAATTAATCTAATACTATTTGTACATCCACTCCAGCAGCCAAATCTAATCTCATTAACGCGTCTACAGTTTTTTCTGTAGGCTCTACAATATCTATCAATCTTTTATGCGTACATATTTCATATTGATCACGAGCATCTTTGTTAACATGAGGTGACACTAATATAGTAAACTTTTCTTTTCTAGTAGGCAGTGGAATAGGACCTCTAACTTGTGCTCCTGTCCTTTTAGCAGTATCTACTATTTCTTCTGTAGATTGATCTATTAATCTATGATCAAAAGCTTTCAACCTAATTCTAATTCTTTGACTATTCATAATAACCTACATTCGTTTCTAAAAAAGTTGTTTATACACTAATATAACATCTAATGTATAAAAGAAAAAAATATAAATTTTTAAAAATAATTTTTTTTCAATAAAAAGTTATATAAAAAATAAATTGTATCAAATATAAAAATTAAAAACTAGTATAAACTATAAACATAGAAAAAGAGGTATCTAAAAAAATCCTCTTTTTCTAAAAAAGATATTTATTCAATAATTTTTGAAACTACACCAGCTCCTACAGTTTTTCCTCCTTCCCTTATAGCAAACCTTAATCCTTCTGTCATAGCAACTGGATATATTAATGTAACTGTAAGATCAATATTATCTCCAGGCATTACCATCTCTAAAGAATCAGGTAATTCTATAAGACCTGTCACATCAGTAGTTCTAAAATAAAATTGAGGTTTATATCCCTTAAAAAAAGCAGTATGTCTTCCTCCTTCTTCCTTAGATAAAACATACACTTTTGACTGAAACTTTTTATGAGGAGTTATAGTTCCAGGCTTAGATAGAACTTGACCTCTTTCTATATCATCTCTTTTAGTACCTCTTAACAATATTCCTACGTTTTCACCCGCCCTTCCTTCATCTAAAAGTTTTCTAAACATTTCTACACCAGTACATATAGTCTTTGATGTGGGTTTTATTCCTACTATCTCTACTTCTTCACCTACTTTTATAATACCTTTTTCAACTCTTCCGGTAACTACTGTTCCTCTTCCAGATATAGAGAAAACATCTTCAATAGGAAGTAGAAATGGCTCATTAATATGTCTTTTAGGATCTGGAATATACTTATCTAAAAAATTAGATAATTCTATAATCTTATTTTCCCATTTTTCAACACCTTCTATAGCTTTTAAAGCAGATCCTCTTATTATAGGTGTTTTATCACCAGGAAAGTCATATTCTGTTAATAAATCTCTTACTTCCATTTCTACTAATTCTAATAGTTCTTCATCTTCAACCATATCACATTTATTTAAAAATACTATTATATAAGGCACCCCAACTTGCCTTCCTAATAATATGTGTTCTCTAGTCTGAGGCATAGGACCATCAGTAGCCGCAACAACTAATATAGCTCCATCCATCTGTGCGGCTCCTGTAATCATGTTTTTTATATAATCAGCATGACCAGGGCAATCTACATGTGCATAGTGCCTGTTTAAAGTATCATATTCTACATGGGATGTATTTATAGTTATTCCTCTAGATTTCTCTTCTGGAGCATTGTCTATTTGTTCAAATGTTTTAGCAGACCCACCATATTTTTTTGATAGTACTGTTGTAATCGCTGAAGTTAACGTCGTCTTACCATGATCTACATGACCTATTGTGCCAACATTTACATGAGGTTTAATACGCTCAAATTTTTTTTTAGACATTTTATATACTCTAGTTTTATTAATATATTAAAATTAATATTAATTAAAATAAAAAACAAATTATTTTTTATTTTCTAAAATCTTAGTAGTGATATTTTCAGAAATTTCTGAATATTTCAAAAATTCCATAGAATATATAGCTCTACCTTGAGTTTTTGATCTAAGATCAGTAGCATATCCAAACATTTCTGACAATGGAACTTTAGAAACAATTATTTTATTATTTAAGTTGTTATCCAGCTTTTCTATAATTCCTCTCCTTCTATTGAGATCTCCAATTACATCACCCATATATTTTTCTGGAGTATCTATTTCTACTTTCATAATAGGTTCTAACAATATTGGATTAGCTAATTTAAAAGCTCTTTTGAAAGCAATAGAAGCAGCAAATTTAAATGCTAATTCTGAAGAATCTACATCATGATAAGAGCCAAAATGCAATCTAACTCCGATATTAACCACAGGATACCCTGCTAAAGGACCGGAATTTAGTTGTTCCTTTATTCCTTTATCTATTGCAGAAATATATTCTGATGGTATTACTCCTCCTTTTATATTATTAATAAATTTATAATTTTCTGAATTTATTTCTATAGGAAATACATCTATAACTACATGTCCATACTGCCCCCTCCCTCCGGATTGTTTTATATACTTGCCCTCAATATTTTCTACTTTATTTTTAATAGTTTCTCTATATGCAACTCTAGGCTTACCTACATTAGCGCATACATTAAATTCTCTCCTCATTCTATCTACAATTATTTCTAAATGAAGCTCCCCCATTCCAGCTATTATAGTTTGATTAGATTCATGATCTATAAACATTTTAAATGACGGATCTTCTTTAGCTAATCTAGTTAAAGCAATCCCCATCTTTTCTTGGTCCGCTTTCGTATCAGGCTCTATTGCTATAGAAATTACTGGATCAGGAAACTCCATTTTTTCTAAAATTATTTCTTTTTTAGGATCACACAAAGTATCTCCAGTAGTTACATTTTTTAACCCTATAGCTGCAGCAATGTCTCCAGATCTAACTTCTTTAATTTCTTCTCTTCTATTAGCATGCATTTGCACCAATCTTCCCAATCTTTCTTTTTGAGACTTAGTAGAGTTCAGTACTACATCTCCAGACCTAATAATGCCTGAATATACTCTAAAAAAAGTTAAACTTCCAACAAAAGGATCAGTAGAGATTTTAAATGCTAAAGCGGAAAAATGCTCTGTATCATCATATTTTCTAATTTTATAAGATCCTTCAACAGCATTTTTTTTTAAAATATCTGCTTTTGTACATGATGCATCTAAAGGAGAAGGTAAAAAGTCTATTATAGAATCTAACAAAGGTTGTACACCTTTATTCTTAAAAGACGAGCCACAAGTTACTATTAATATTTTGTTTTTAAGAGCAAGTTCTCTCAAACCAAATTTTAATTGATTTTCAGAAAACTTTTTACCAGACAAATATATTTTCATAAACTTATCATTTAATTCAGCGACCGATTCTACTAAATGTTTTCTCCACTTTTTAGAAATTTTGGTTAAGTCATCTGAAATAGGAAAAGATTTAAATTCAATGCCTCTATCTTTATCATCCCAAATGACAGATTGCATCTTTATTAAATCTATTACTCCTACGAAATTATCTTCTGAACCAATAGGAATTTGTATAGGAACTATGTTTATATTAAATCTTTCTTTTATTTGAAAAATTACATTAAAATAATTTGCTCCTATTCTATCCATTTTATTAATGAAAGCAATTCTAGGGACTTTATATTTATTAGATTGTCTCCATACAGTTTCTGACTGAGGTTGAACTCCCCCCACAGCGCAATATATCATTACTACACCATCTAATATTCGCATAGACCTTTCAACTTCTATTGTAAAGTCTACATGCCCAGGAGTATCTATTATATTAATTCTATGTGGTTCAAACTGTTTATACATTCCAGACCAAAACGTAGTTGTAGCAGCTGAAGTAATAGTGATGCCTCTTTCTTGTTCTTGTTCCATCCAGTCCATTGTAGCTTTACCATCATGAACTTCTCCAATTTTATGATTGACACCAGTATAAAATAAAATTCTTTCTGTAGTAGTTGTTTTTCCAGCATCAATATGAGCACTAATGCCTATATTTCTATAATGTGAAATTTTAGTTTTTCGAGACATGTAATTTTATAATCTTATTATATTTTCAAAATATAAAAATAAATTTAACAAAATATGTTTTTAGAATGTTATATATTAATAAAAAGACATAGTTACCATCTATAATGAGCAAAAGCCTTATTAGATTCAGCTATTCTATGTACTTCCTCTTTCTTCTTTACAGCTTCTCCTTTTTTATTAATAGCATCATATAATTCGTTATAAAGTTTTAAGTACATATGTTTATCTTTTCTCTTTCTAGCTGAAATTATTATCCATCTCATAGCTAAAGTATTTCTTCTAGCCGGTCTAACTTCTACAGGAACTTGATAAGTAGAGCCTCCTACTCTTCTAGACTTCACTTCAACTATAGGTTTTACATTTTTTAAAGCAGTTTCAAAAGAATCTATTTCATTTTTCTTAGTGCTATTAGACAAAATTTTTAATGCTTTATACACAATATTTTCAGCTATAGACTTTTTTCCATCTATCATAATAATGTTTATAAACTTAGCTAAAATTTCAGACAAAAATTTAGTATCAGGTAAAATGCTTCTACTTCCAATAATTCTTCTTCTTGGCATATTAAATCCTACAATTTTAAAAAATATTTTTTATACTATGACTTTAATTTTTTAGTACCATATTTAGATCTACTTTTTTTTCTGTCTTTAACACCGGCACAATCTAAAGACCCCCTAACTACATGATATCTAACACCAGGTAAATCTTTTACTCTTCCACCTCTTATTAAAATCACTGAATGTTCTTGCAAATTATGCCCCTCTCCTCCTATATACGCTGTTACTTCAAATCCGTTAGTAAGCTTTACTCTACATACTTTTCTAAGAGCAGAATTAGGTTTTTTAGGAGTAGTAGTATATACTTTTGTGCATACTCCTCGTTTTTGAGGGCATTTTGACAATGCAGGAACATTACTTTTATAAATCTTTTTTCTTCTTGGATTTCTTACTAATTGATTTATAGTAGACATAAAATATTATATTCTCATAGTTTTTAATCAATAAAAAATAAACAGTATAAATGTTATTTTTTAGAACATCTTATAATTTGTATTACCATCTTATTTGTGATTTATTTTTTACAGTTAAGTTTACAAAATCTGAATAATTAACTATAGAAAAATTTTTAGAAATTTTTGTAACTAAACCTCTAGCATCTAAATCTTCCTTTAATACATACAAATTTTTAGAAAAACTTATTATCTTTCTTAAAAAAATATTATTTTTTAAAGAAATAATAACACCATCTTGTATAGCTATTATATCATCCTCCTTATTTATTAAGTTGCATAAACTATTAATGTCAACGTTAAATGGAGAATTAATAAAAATATGTAACATATATAAATCCTATTTAGAAATTAATAATAAGATCAAACAAATTTAACTTTTTTCTAAAAAATTTATTTGTTAAAATATTAACATTAACTAAAAATTTTTGATTAAACTTAATACCTCTATCTTTCAAAGAATCTTTACATAAATATAAACTACTATTTTGACTTCTTAGAAGAGAAGAAAAAGACTTAAAAAAATTGTGTAAAAAAATCTTTTCAGGGTGTTGTTTATCTAATATTTGAAACACTCCATCTCCTAAAAAAAAAACACCAGTTTGTTTTATTGCTAAAGAAATTGACATATACAAATCTAACATTTCTTTAGAATCTATTTTCCCATAGGGCGATCTACAAAATAAAAAAGCTACATTTTTCATATATAGAAACTCAACTATATTTATAAAATAAATACAATTTTAAAATTGAACTACACGATCAGACAAAATAATATCTTTTGATAACTCTAACAGCCCCATAGATTTAAAATTTTCATCTACGTTGCGTGTTAAAATTCCTTTTTTCTTAACTAAATTTTTTATAATGAGTCCTCTTTTTATAGAAGATCCAATACATAATTTTAGTATTATATTATTTTCAATAGATATTTTTTTCCAGAATTTTAATAAATCTATTTCATTATAATTAGGACTACTCATAATATTAGCATTGTAAACACCATCTGCATAAAAAAATATACTTCTAACAATGTGTTTTTTTTTTATTAAACTTTTAACAAATAAAAAAGAACTAATAGAATTTTGTGTTCCATAAATAGGTCCAGTAACTAATATAGTATATTGCATAAAATTAAAATAATATAATAAAAAATTTTAGAGTTGTGAAATATTTTAAAAAATAAAAAATAAAAAAAAATTATGTGCAAATATTAAAATACGATATCTTATATAATTATAAAAATTATAAAAAAATAATTTTAATAAAATATTTTTGTTCAATCTCTCAATATAAAAAATATATAAATATTTTTATAATCAAAATATTAAAATATATTCTTATAAACGAAATTACAATTTAAAAAAAAAATTGTTTTTCTACAAGTTTTAGTGTTTTTTTTGCTATAATAGATGCCTGCTTTGCACCAATACATAATATATCTAACAAATCTTTCTCATTTTTTCTAAAATAAAAATATCTGTCTTGTAACTTGCATAACTCATTACAAACAATATCTGATAACTTTTTTTTAAAACTATAATAATCATAATCAAAAAATAGTTTTTCTGATTCTAAAATAGTATTATTAGTTAGTATAGAAAAAATATTCAATAAATTAGAAACACCTGGTTTATTTTTTTTATCATAAAATATTTTTGAAGGGTTGTCTGAATCTGTAATAGCACATTTTATTTTCTCACTAATATTTTTTCTACTATCTAACAAAAAAATACTGTTTTTTTCATTGCTGTCGGACTTAGACATTTTTTTAACAGGATCACACAAAGACATAATTCTAGACCCTCTATCAAAAACTATATTTTTAGGAATAGAAAAAACTTTTCCATATAAATTATTAAATCTTTTCGCAACTACTTTAGTAAGTTCTAAATGTTGTTTTTGATCATCTCCAATAGATACATAATTACTATTATATAATAATATATCTGACATCATCAAAATAGGATAATTTAAAAGACCCATATTAACGTTTTTATTTTTCTTAGATTTATCTTTAAATTGAGTCATCCTAGTTAATTCACCAAAATAAGAAAAACAATTTAAAATCCAATTCATTTTACAGTGTTCATTAATATCTGATTGTATAAAAATTATACTTTTGCTAGGATTCACACCACAAGCCAAATAAAACGCTAAAGTATCTAAAATATTTTTTTTAATATTAATGCTAGTGTTTAAATTTGTTAAAGAATGTAAATTAGCAATGCAAAAAATACAACTATACTTATTTTGAAAATCTTTCCAATGTTTCAATACTCCTAAATAATTTGCTAATGTTAAAAATCCCGTTGGTTGCACCGCACTAAATAAAATTTTTTTTTTACACTTCACATTTTTCATAGAATATAAGTACACATATGTTAATTAAAAATATAAAACTTTTTGTTAAAAAAACCAATTTTTATTTTAAAAACTTGTTTATAATATTCTTTATTTTTAAAATAGTACTTTTACAATTTTTAGAACAAAAAATTTCAGACCCAATAACAAAAGAATTTGCGCCGGCATTTAATAAATTTAGTATATTATCTTTTTTTATTCCTCCATCAACTTGTAAAACAATATTATTATTATATGAGTCTATTAATTTTCTAACTTTTTCAATTTTTTTTAAAATATATGTTAAAAACTTTTGTTTTCCAAAACCAGGATTAACAGACATAATAAGAATTAAATCTAATTTATCGATAGTATATTCTAAACAAGATAAAGAAGTAGCAGGATTAATAGCTATCCCAGCTTTACATCCAAAACTTTTTATTAAAGATATAGTACTATCTATATGAAAAGTAGACTCAGGATGAAAAGTTATAAAACTTACTTTCTGCTTCGCAAAAATTGGAATTAAATTATCTACTTTATGTGTCATTAAATGTATATCTGCATTAAATTCAACACCATTTTTTTTCAAAGACTGTAATACAACAGGACCGAAAGTTAAATTATTTACATAATGATTATCCATAATATCGAAATGAATTAAGTCAGCACCGTATTTTATTACACTCTTTATATCATGTCCTAAATTAGAAAAATTAGCTGACAAAATTGAAGGTACAATGAAAAATTGTTTCATAAAAGTTTTGTATTATATTTTTTTATACTTTAAAACATCATTTAAAAAGTTATTGTCAATAATTTTAGTTAACAAATTTATATCTACATTATCTAACAAAACACACTTTCCGATCTTATTTGGAACTATTATTCTAATTTTTTTATTAGAAAAATTTTTTTTGTCTCTAATCATGTATCTAAAATAATCTTTAGATTTCATATTTTTAGGACCTGTAACTGGAAGACCTATTAAATTAAACAAATCTATTATTTCTTGTACTTGCTCTAAAGAAATTTTACATAAATAATTAGAAAATATAGAAGATATAACAATGCCTATAGAAACAGCCTCTCCATGTAATAAAGTATATTTTGTAAAAGATTCTATAGCATGGCCAAAAGTATGTCCTAAATTTAACAACATTCTTATATTTTTTTCTTTTTCATCTTGACATATTATATCAATTTTAAACTTACAAGATCTACAAATACAATCATACAATACTTTATTATCTAAAAAAAGTATACTATCTAAATTAGACTTTATCCAATAAAAAAAAGTTTTATCAAATAAAATTGCATATTTTACTACTTCAGACAATCCAGAAATAAATTCTCTTCTCGGCAATGTTTTTAAAAACATAGTATCAATTATAACACATTTGGGGTGATAAAATGTTCCAATAACATTTTTTGAAAGTGAGTTATTAACTCCAGTTTTACCTCCTATAGAAGCATCAACTTGAGAGAGTAAAGTAGTAGGTATATTTATATACTTTACTCCTCTTTTATAAATAGAAGCCGCAAAACCAGTTATATCACTAATTACACCGCCCCCAAATGACATCAATGTAATATCTCTTCCATAATTTAATTTAATAAGATTGTTTACAATAATTTTTATTGAGTTGAATGTTTTATATATCTCACCATCATTTAGTATTATTATGTTATTAATAACTTTAAATTGTCGTAAAGAAAATATTATAGTTTTTTTATAAATATTATATAATGTAACATTAGTTATTAAAACAATATTATTATAAACTTTTAAATAAGAAATCATATTTTTGTTACTAAAAATATTATATCCTATATTTATTTGACAATTTTTTCCATTTAATTTAACATTTATTATTTTCAAAATATTGTCCTAAAATTTTAACATAAACGTATTATAATAAATTATTTGATTTAAATTTTTTTAAAATGTACAATGCTATGGATTTAGCACTTTTATTATCTGTATCTACAGTAAAGTCAGAAATATTTTTATATAAATGATTTCTTTCTTTTGCTAAACTTTCCAGTATATCACGATTAGAAATATTTTTATTATTTAATAAAGGTCTATTTTTATCTCTATTAGTCCTAATTAGCTGTTTTTCTATAGTTGTATTTAAAAACACGACAGTTCCTCTAGAAGATAATATGTTTCTAATACTTTCAGAGACTATAGAACCTCCTCCAGTAGCTAAAACTATACCATTTTTTTTAGTTATCTCATTTATTATTTTTTTTTCTCTTATTCTAAACCCTTGTTCTCCTTCAACATCAAAAACCCATGCTATATCTGCTCCAGTTCTACTTTCTATTTCCTGATCAGAGTCATAAAAATCCATATGTAACTTTTTAGCTAACTGTTTTCCTATAGTGCTTTTTCCTGCTCCCATTGGACCAACCAAAAAAATATTTCTCTTTTCTGCCATAATTTTATTTTATAAAAAAAAAATTAATTTAATAATAATATTAAAAAATTAAAAATACCAATTAATATATAACAAGTCAGTATTATTAAACAAAATAATAGAATAATTTTAATTATATTATAATTACAAAAATTAAACTATTTTTTTTTTAAAATTTTTATATATTAAAAACTTATTAGAAAATAAATTTAATTAATAACTTTTTTTTATAAGTTTATTATATTATAATATAATTATATAAAATAAATATAACATATTATATTGGTGAGATGCCTGAGAGGATTAAAGGGCGCGCCTGGAAAGCGTGTATACATATTAATATGTATCAAGGGTTCGAATCCCTTTCTCACCTAAATTTATAGAATTTTATTTTTTCAAAAAAAAATTAAATATTATTTAAATTAAAAAATTAATAATACGAATGAGTACCTTGTATATGATCGGTAATATCTTTAATACCATTTATATTAGGAAATTTTTTTAATATTTTTTTTTCTATAAAACTTCTTAAAGTAAAATTAGACATAGCACATCCATTACATCTTCCAAAAAATTGTAAAAATACATAACCATCTTTATTAATTTTTACAAATTTTATACTTCCTCCATGAACTTCTAAATTAGGATTAATTTTTTCATTTAACCATGATTGTATTCTATCTTTCAAATTAAATTTTTTATAGTTTTTGTGAGAATGTATTTTTGGTACATTTAAAACTAGTTGAGAAGAACAACTATTAATTTGCAAGTCTATACTTGCATTTTTTACATAAATATAATCACTTTTATCAACAAAAACAGAAAACTCATCAAAATTGAAAGTTAAATCGTTTTTAGTAATATTTTTAATATTACAATATATAATTCCAAATCTAACTGTATTAGTTTTTAAACTTTTAGCAAAAACTCTAATTTGTGTATTTTTTTTTTTAATAATAATTTTTTTATATATATTTTAGCATTCTTGGATATAGTAATCATATGTAAGAAATTAAAAAAATTTTTTTATATTATATCTATGTAAAACTAAAATTTCAATAAGTTTATTATATAAAAAAATGTTTAAAATTTTAAAAATAATTTTAAAAAAACATAAAATTGCAATAATTAAAATATCTTAATTTATAGAAAAATTTTATTTACATAAAAAAATTATTATTTAGAAAATTTTCTCTATAAAAATTTTAAAACAAATATTTATATAAAGTATTTAACATAATTATTGTTTACTATATAAATAGTAATAAAAAATAATTATAAAAAATATATATTAATAATACTTTTTAATTATTTACATTTTTTATAAACTGTAAATATATCCATTAATAAAAATTTTTTTTCTTAAACTTATAAAGAGTTTATTAAAAAATTATAAAAAAAATTTAAAAACATATTTTTAAACAAAATATTTAAAATAATTATATTTATGAAGATCAAAAAATATCTAATATAAAAATATTAATATTTTACATATATAGATAATATACAATATTTTATTTTTGAAGAAATATATTATAAACAATTTTAATATATATAAACATACTTACAAATGTAATAAAATTAGTATTTTTCTTTAAAAAACATAAAATTTTCTTAAAAATTAGAAAATTGATTATAAGAATTCTAATTTTTAAGTAGATATAATACAATTTTCAAAAAGGAATTTCATCATCAAATTCTGATTCATTTCTTTCATTTAACAAAATATCTTTTTTAGAATAACTGTCTTTACCATCTTTTTTAATAATATTTAAATTATCTTTATTTTGTTTAGTAAGGTTTGGTGAAGAAATTTCTTCTTTTCTTATATTATTAGATACATTAGAATTTCTATTACCAAGCATATGCATAGTACCACCTATATTAACTACTATTTCAGTTGTGTATCTATCTATATTATTTTGATCTTGCCATTTTCTAGTCTGTAAAGATCCTTCTATATAGACTTGAGCTCCTTTTTTTAAATATTCTCTAGCAATTTCAGCGAGTTTATTAAACAAAACAATTCTATGCCATTCTGTTTTCTCTCTTATTTCTCCAGTGTTTTTGTCTTTCCAAGTTTCAGAAGTTGCTATATTCATATTAGCAACAGCTACTCCATTAGTCATATATCTTACTTCTGGATCTTGCCCCAAATTTCCTATTAATATTACTTTATTAACTCCCCTACTAGCCATAATAATCCTCTATAAAATTTATAAACAAGATTTATATTTATTTTAATGTTAACATAAAATTTAAATTTTAAGAAAAAAAATAAAAGTTATTATGATATTATATAATAAAACCACTATAAAAGTATTATAAAAACATATAAAAATAAAATAAAATATAATACTATGAAATCAATAATTAAAAATAAAAACGATATATATAGATTTTGTGTAGCTCCAATGTTTGGATATACTGATAAATATTGTAGAAAAATATATAGAATAATAAGTAAAAAATCATCATTATTTACAGAAATGATAACCGCACAAAATCTATTTAACAAAAATCATACAAAATTTATTAAGAACAGAAATAAAGACGATCCTATAATTATACAAATTGCTGGATCAGACAAAAAAATAATTTCTAAATATGCTGAAATAGCATATAAAAAGAAATATAATTATATAAATTTAAATATAGGATGCCCATCTATTAGAGCCCAAAAAGGAAATTTTGGTGCTATATTAATGAAACAACCTAATATAATAATAGATATTATAAATAAAATATCAGAAAATACTCCACTTGAAATAAGCATAAAAACAAGAATAGGAATAAACAAATATGATAACTATGAATTTTTAAAAGAGTTTATACACAAAATATCAACTTTGAGCACGTGTAAAGTTTTTATACTTCACGCAAGAAAAGCAATATTAAAAAATTGTAGTACAAGAAAAAATTTAAAAATACCAAAAATAAAACACAATATTGTATATAAAATAAAAAAAGAATTTCCAAAACTTAAAATAATATTAAATGGCGAAATTAAATCTATAGAAGAATCCTTAAAACATTTAAAAAAGGTAGATGGAGTAATGTTAGGAAGAAGTATATATAATAATCCAATGCTTTTAAGACAAGTTGACAATAAAATATATAACACAAACAAAAAAGTAAAATTTAAAAATATTCTAAAAAAAATTTTTAGATATATAGATAAAGAAAAATTAAAACAAAATTCTACTTATAAATTAACTAGACATATACTACACATTTTTAAAAACACTAAAGGCTCATCCATGTGGAAAAAATTAATTTTATCACGCAACTATATTCAGACACATAGTATAAAAAAAATATTTAACAAAATTAAAAAATATAATTCAAATATATTAAATAAAAGTTAACTTTTTTAAAAAATATACAAAAACATAATAACATATTAAAAATATATAGTTAAAAAATATAAAATAAAAAAATAATTTTACTAAATATTATTATTGTAAACAAAAAA
This sequence comes from Buchnera aphidicola (Chaitoregma tattakana), assembly GCF_039370165.1. NCBI lineage: Bacteria > Pseudomonadati > Pseudomonadota > Gammaproteobacteria > Enterobacterales > Erwiniaceae > Buchnera > Buchnera aphidicola. The sequence goes on from NZ_CP134991.1 coordinate 386,388, forward strand.
AAATAATCAACATAAGAAATGGAAAAAAATAAAAAGTTATTTACAAAATATTATAAAAAAAAAAATAATAGTATAAACATACTTCCTCATTCTATAGAAGCAGAACAATCTATATTAGGTGGTTTAATGTTGAATAACAAAAAATGGGAAGTTGTGTCAGAAATTATATTAGAAGAAGATTTTTACAGCACACAACATAAAATAATATTTGAAGAAATGAAAAATTTATTAAATTTAAATCATCCTATAGATTTAATAACTTTATCAGAATCTTTAGAACAAAAAAATAAGCTAGAATCAGTTGGAAGATTTTCTTATTTAGCAGAATTATCTAAAAATACTCCTAGTACAGCTAATATAAAAGCATATGCTAAAATTGTTAAAGAAAGATCAACAATAAGAAAAATAATATTTGCAGCTAACAAAATTTTACAGGCTGGATATAATACAAACGGAAGAAGTAGTGAAGACATATTAGACTATGCTGAATCTATAGTGTTTAAAATTTCTGAAAATAGATTTAAAAAGAAAACAGGACCTAAAAACATAGTACAAATATTAGATTCAACAATGTCTAATATAGAAAAGCTTATAAAATCTCCAATAGGAGATTTAACTGGAATAAATACAGGATATCAAGACTTAAATAAAAAAACTTCAGGATTACAAAAATCAGAACTCATAATAATAGCAGCTAGACCATCTATGGGTAAAACTACTTTTGCAATGAACATTTGTGAAAACGTCGCAATGATATATGAAAAACCAGTTTTGATATTTAGTTTAGAAATGCCTGTAGAACAAATTATGACTAGAATTTTATCATCGTTATCTAGAGTAAATCAAACTAAAATAAAAACCGGACAACTTCATGATGAAGACTGGTCAAGAATATCTAGTACTATAAATATTTTATTAAAAAAAAAAAATATATATATAGATGATTCGTCCTCTTTAACAACTACAGAAATAAGATCTAGATCTAGAAAAATATATAGAGAAAACAATGGAATTAGTTTAATAATGATAGATTATTTACAACTTATGAAAATACCATCTATAAAAGAAAATAGAACATTAGAAATAGCAGAAATATCTAGAACATTAAAATCTTTAGCAAAAGAGTTAGAAGTTCCTATAATAGCTTTATCACAATTAAACAGATCACTAGAACAACGAGCAGATAAAAGACCGTTAAACTCAGATTTAAGAGAGTCTGGATCTTTAGAACAAGATGCAGATTTAATAATGTTTATCTATAGAGATGAAGTATATCATGAAAATAGTGATTTTAAAGGAATAGCAGAAATAATAATAGGAAAACAAAGAAATGGTCCTATAGGTACAATAAGATTAACTTTTAATGGACATTGGTCTAGATTCGACAATTATTCTGGAGTAAAATATAAATGAAATTTTATTTATAAGAATAAACAATAAAAAAATTTATAATCTTGTTATTGTAAATTTTACAAAAAAAATGTTATTAAATAATCTAATTAAAAAAATATAAGAATTAATAAAAAATATGAAAATAAAATTAGGCGTTGTAATGGATCCTATACAAAGCATTAACATAAAAAAAGACACTACTTTTTCTATTTTGTTAGAAGCACAATATAGAAACTATTCTATATACTATATGGAACTTAAAGATTTATATATATACTTAAACAAGGCATATGCTGATGCTAAAATCATAGAATTAACAAAAAATAAAAAAAAATGGTATAAAATATATAAGAAAGAAACTATATTACTATATGATTTACACATAATATTAATGAGAAAAGATCCTCCTGTTAATATGGAGTTTATTTATTCTACATATATATTAGAAAAAGCAGAAAAAAGTGGAGTTATCATAGTTAACAAGCCTAGCAGCTTGAGAAATTTTAATGAAAAGATATTTAGTACAAAGTTTCCACAGTTTACACCTAATACATTAATTACAAGAAAAAAAAAAAAGATAAAAAAATTTATAAAAAAAAATAAAGAAATCATAGTAAAGCCATTAAACGGAATGGGGGGAAATTCAATATTTAGAATAAAAAGGAGAGATAAAAATTTCTCTGTAATAATAGAAACAATTACAAAAAATGAACTAAAATATTGTGTTGCACAAAAGTATATAAAAGAAATATTAAAAGGAGATAAAAGAATAATAATAATAAACGGAATACCAATAAAATGGTGCATATCTAGAATTCCTAAATTATATGAAAATAGAGGAAACTTAGCTGCTGGAGGGAAAGCTAAACCAGAAATAGTAAGTACACAAAACATGAGTATTGCAAAAATAGTAGGAAATTTTTTAGCTAAAAATGGAATAATATTAGCCGGAATAGATATAATAGGAAAATATTTAATAGAAATTAATATTACTAGTCCAACTTGTATTCGTGAAATAGAAAATTTTTATAAAATTTCTATTTCTTCAATATTATTAAACGTTTTAGAAAAAAAAATATTAAAAAAAATATAATAACATTCTAAATATAAAACTTGAATGAGTATAAAAAATGAAAATAGTATTACAAAACCATTTTTTAATAGCAATGCCAGGTATAGAAGATCCATTTTTTAAAAAATCCGTTGTATATATATGCAAACATGATTCTAATGGAACTATGGGCATAATAATAAATAAACCAATAGAGAATTTAAAAATAAAAGATATATTAATAAAATTAAAAATAAAAGATATAAAAAAAGAAAGTGCAGAAATAAATAAACCAGTAATTTTAGGAGGACCTCAATCAGGAGACAGAGGTTTTATATTACATTCTTCTAAAAAAAAATTTTCTTCTAGCATAGAAGTATCAAAAAATACTTTAATAACAACATCAAAAGATATTCTTGAATCTATAGAAACTTTAGAAAATCCTAATAATATGCTATTAGCTTTAGGTTATTGCTCATGGAAAAAAGATCAATTAGAAAATGAAATATTACAAAATACTTGGATTACAGCACCCGCAAATAGCTACATATTATTTAAAGCACCAATGAAAAACAAATGGTATGAAGCAGCAAAAATCTTAGGAATAGATATAAAAAAAACAATAATAAATTTTGGAAATGCATAAAAAATGAACTACATATCTTTTGACTACGGAACTAAATATATAGGAGTTGCTATAGGACAAAATATTACAAATACAGGCAACATATTACAATCTATAAGATTAAAAAACAAAATAGTAAATTGGAATAAAATAAAAAAAATAATAAAATATTGGAACCCAACATCTATAATAGTAGGATTACCACTAAACATGGATGGAACAGAACAAGAATTTACTATAGAAACAAAAAATTTTGCATATAAAATAAGCAAAAAATTTAAAATAAAAGTGTACATGCATGATGAAAGGTTAAGTACTATAGAAGCTAAACACATATTATTTACAAAAGGTATAAAAAATTTAACAAAAAACAAAATAAATTCTACATCAGCTTTAATAATACTAGAAAGTTGGTTGTTAAAAAACAAAGAAAAATAAAATTAAAATGTAAAAAATATGAAAAAAAAAATCAATTTAAGTTTATATATACATATACCATGGTGTTTAAGAAAATGCCCTTACTGTAATTTTAATGTTAAAGTTTTTAATAAAAAGCACAAAAATAATTCTATAAAATATATGCAAAGTATACAAATAGATTTAAAAAATGATATTAAGTTAATAAACAAAAGAAAAATATGCAGTATATTTATTGGTGGAGGAACACCCACGCTATTATCTAACAAAGAAATAGAAAAAATGTTAAAAAACATTAAAAAAAAAATAAAATTTAAAAAAGACATAGAAATAACAATAGAAATAGATCCAAGCACTATAAAAACACAAAATATAGAATTTTATAAAAAAATAGGAATAAATAGAATATCATTAGGTATACAAAGTTTTAGTAATTATCAATTAATGTTTTTAAAAAGAATGTATAAATATAAAAAAGCAATAAAAATTATAAACTATTGCAATAAAATTAAAGAAATTAAAACTAACATAGACATTATTCATAGCTTACCAAAACAATCATTATACTATGCTTTAACAGACATAAAAATTGCTACTAAATCTAATCCAGATCACATTTCCTGGTACAAACTAAATATAGAAAAAAATACTTCGTTTTATAAAAACAAAATAAAAAATCCTAATAAAAAAATATCACTTAAAATATTAAAATATGGAAACATGATTTTAAAAAAAAAAGGATATAAACAATATGAAATATCATCTTATCATAAAAGATCTAGCAAATCTGTACATAATCTAAACTATTGGAATTTTGGTGACTATTTAGGCATAGGATGTGGAGCACATGGAAAAATTACACAAAAAAATGGAACAATAATAAGAACTATAAAAGAAAAAAATATAGAAAAATATATTTCTAAAAAATATATATATAAAATAAATGCAATAAAAAAAAAAGATAAAATTATAGAATTTTTTATAAATAAATTAAGATTGTACCAACCTATTTTAATAAAAGACTTTTTAAAATTGACTACAATAAACCCATCGGAAATATATAAAAATATAAAATCAGCAGAAAAAGAGGGATATATACAAATAACAAAAAAAAAATGGATACCGACTAAAAAAGGAAAAAACTTTTTAGAAGATCTCTTGTTAATATTTACATAAGTCAATTTTTTATATATATCATATTATATATAAACTTTTTTTTATTTTTTGCTTTTATTTCATATTTAGTATTACAATTAAAAAAAGTTTTTTTACATCTTTTTGTAGTCATCTCTATAAAAAAGAATTTTTTAAAACACTTAATAATACTTATATTCTTAACAATATTTTTATAATACGATCTACAATCAGTTATTATATGTAATATGCCATTCTTCTGTAATTTCATCTTTATTAAAGACAAAAACATTAAATTTATCAATCTTCTCTTATTATGTTTTCTCTTCTTCCATGGGTCAGGAAAAAATATTTGTATTTTAAATATAGAATTGTCTAATAACATATATTTAAAAACATAAAATGCGTCATAACAAATTATTTTAAAATTTTTTATATTGTTTATATAACATCTATTCAAACAATATAAAATTCCTTTTAAAAAAACTTCAATTCCTAAAAAATTTACTCTATAATTTTGAATAGCATCGTACAATATTTTCTTACCATCTCCAAATCCTATATCTATTATAATAGGGTTTTTATTTAAAAAAAAATGTTTAATTTTACGTAAATATATAAAATTTATACAAAACTTTTTCCAATATCTATTTATAATATTATATTGAAACTCACTGATTTTTTTTCTTCTAATTACAAAACTTTTAACATCTCTATGAAAAGAATTTTTTAAAACAAGGTCTATGCAATTATACAAACTATTTTTATTTATAATATTCATGCGAAATCTTTCAACTCAAAAACAATTTTAAAATAAAAAATAAAAATTTTAATATCAATATTAATATAATATAATAAATATTATATAAAAAAAGACATAAACAAAAAAAATATAAAAAAAAGTATGAAAAAAACTATAATGTGTGAATTTTTTAAAAAAAGACTAAAGAAACAAAAATGTCAACAATATCCAGGTAAAATAGGTAAAAAAATATATGAAAAAATATCAGAAAAAGCATGGAAATTATGGACAAAAAAACAAACTAAAATAATCAATGAATACAGATTAAACATGACATGTAAAAATGATATACGAAAAATAGAAAAACATATGATTAAATTCTTATTTAAAAAGAACTAATAATTATTTATTTTATATAATATATACTTTATATATATAAAAACTTTTTTTATTAAAATCACTTTGTCTTTATCAAACCAAAATTTATATAAGTTATACTTTAAATCTTCTACATATTTTACTAAAAATTTTTTGCTAAAAATTTTTATACAATGTCTTTTCCATTTTTTTTTCTCTAACATATTTAATGAACATATAAAATTTCTAGCTTTTAACCTAAAAAACAACTCATTCATTCTATTGTCACAAAATAAAATCTTTAATTTAGAAATCTTTTTTATATCTATACTATGAATAATGTTCATTAATTTTTTATCTTTATAGTTTGTAAACTTTTCATATATTTTTAAATCTACATCTATGCTATTTTTTACAATATTTTTTTTAAATAACATACAGGTTTTAATAAATGAAAATATTTTAAATTTAGATTTTATATATTTTATTTTTGCTTTTTTATTTAAAACATCAATTTTCATTCTACATAAATCCTCCTTTCTTGCTACAGAAAATGGAGCTAAAACTGGCAATCTATTTAAATATACAAATAAAACTCCTAAACGTATTAAAGTTTTAATTTCTAAACTTGTTCTATAACTTTTACAAATATAATGAAAAAGAATTTTTAAATCTTTAGACAAATCTAACATAATAGCTATATTAGAATTATTAGGGTAAAAAAACAAAAAAAACACAGTAGATAAATTAAATTTTGTAACTCCAAATATATTAGAAGAATATAACATGGGTTTTCCAAAATTTCTTTTAATAACATTAATAACATTTTTTTTTAATCTAATTTTAAAAATATAATTGAAAAGTTTTTTATTTTTATTTTTTAAAAATTTTGCTACATAAAGTGTAGCATATACATCATCAATTGCATCATGAGCTTTTTTATGTAAAATATTATTACTCTTAGTAAACTTACTTAATTTAAAACTTACAATATTATATTTTTTAATTACAGGCCAAATTATGTTTTCAGGTCTAAAAGAATAATATGCTCTTAGCATTACTAATATATCTAATCTAGAATTATTATTTTTCCAATGCCAACTATATGGATCAAAAAAATTTCTATAAAATATATTTCTAGTAAATTCATCATCAAACTTAAAATTATTATATCCAGTGATACAGATATTTTTTTTAACAAATATATTATGTATGTTTTTAGTAAAAAAATATTCATTTAAACAATCTTTTTTCAATAAATCTAATGGAGATATTTTAGTAACAAAAATTGATTCTATGTTAGGTAAATAGTCTATAGGAGGCTTACAAAAAAAACAAATGTTTGAACTTATTATATTTAAATTATAATCTGTAATAACACAAGAAAATTGAATAGGTTTATCTAAGGCAGGAATTAAACCAAAAGTTTCATAGTCATAAAATACAAACTTTACCTTTCTTAATTGCATAAAAATAAAATAATAAAAATAAAAATTGTTAAATATAAAATTTATCTCCTCCGACTGGGATCGAACCAGTGACATACGGATTAACAGTCCGCCGTTCTACCAACTGAACTACAGAGGAAAAATATAATTTATATTATAAATATAATACAAAGTATTGTCAAAACATTTAAAAAAAAAAATATATATGTAGAAAAAAAAATATATATATAATATAATTTATAGATAATAAATAAAATGGCCCTTTAGCTCAGAGGTTAGAGCACACGACTCATAATCGTTAGGTCGCTGGTTCAAATCCAGCAAGGGCCAATTTTCTTAAAAACAGTTTTATAAAAAATAAAAAATTATTTTATAATATAAAATTATGAATATTAATAGGTCATTTAATAGATCTATAGAAGAAATGAGACCTGTGATTTTTAAAAAAAATTATACTTCTCATGCAGATGGATCTATTTTAATAAAAATTGGCAATACTAAAGTATTATGCAATGCATCTATACAAGAAAAAGTACCATTTTTTATAAAAGGGCAAAAAATTGGTTGGATTACCGCTGAATATGGAATGATTCCTACTTCAACTCATAAAAGAAATGTAAGAGAAGCTACACAAGGAAAACAAAAAGGACGAACAATAGAAATACAAAGATTAATTTCTAGATCTTTAAGATCTGCGATAGATTTAAAAAAGTTAGGAGAAAGAACTATTCTTTTAGATTGTGATGTTTTAGAAGCAGATGGTGGAACTAGATCAGCATCTATAACTGGAGCATATATAGCTATGGCTCAAGCATGTAAAAAGTTAATGGAAAAAAAAATATTGAAAACAAATCCTATAAGAACTATAATAGCATCTATTTCTGTAGGTATAGTAAATGATGAATACATGTGTGATTTAGATTATAAAGAAGATTCAAAAGCTTACTCTGATATTAATATAGTAATGAATTCAGAAGAAAAAATTGTAGAAATACAAGGAACAGCAGAAGTTAAAACTTTTACAGAAAAAGATTTATATAATCTAATATCAATAGCAAAAAAAAACATTAAAAACCTTATAAAAATACAAAAAAAAATCATAAAAAATATATAAAAAAAATTTTATAAAATAAAAAATTATGTTTACATGCTCTTATATCTATTATAATTATTTATATTAAATTTTCTATATTAAAATAGATATAAGGTTTTATTAATTTCAGAAAGTATGTTATTTAGATAAAATTTCTACATAAATATTTGATTCAATATTTTTATATAATTTTAAATTAACATTATAAATTCCTAACTTTCTAATAAAATTATTTTTTATATATATACTTTTTTTATTCACTTTCACCCCGATCTTTCTTAAATTATATGTAATAATTTTAGCATTTACAGAGCCAAACAATTTACCTTCTTTCCCAGATTTTACAAAAATTTTTAATTTATCTATTTTATCTAATTTTTTTTTAACATTTTTTAAAGTTTCTATCCTGCTTTCTAGCTTTTTTTCCATTAAAACTTTTTTCTCATAAAACTTTTTAATATTTTCTGCATTAGCTAAAACCGCTTTTTTTTTAGGAAACAAAAAATTTCTAGCATATCCTGGCTTTACATTTACAACCTTTCCTTTATCTCCTAACTGCATTACTTTTTCAGAAAGTATAATTTTCATAAAATTAGTTATCTTAATTAAAAAAACATAAAATAATTTTTATTTATGTTTATCGGTATAAGGAAGTAAAGCTAAGTATCTTGCTTTTTTAATAGCTTTAGACAATTTTCTTTGATATTTTGATTTAGTTCCTGTTATTCTACTAGGAACTATTTTACCACTTTCAGTAACGTAATTTCTTAACAAATTTATATCTTTATAATCTATTTCTGTAATTCCCTCTGAAGTAAATCTACAAAATTTCCTTCTTCTGAAATAACGAACCATATTTTATTCCTATTAAATAATATAAAAAATAAGACATTAAAAAAAAATTTAAGTAAAAAAGTATAAAGACCATCTAACCATTTTGCAACTTATTTTCAGACTCTTTAAGTAAAAACACAGGAGACTTAGAACTTATAGCTTTTTTCGTGGATATTATAAGATTTCTCAATATATTTTCATCAAACCTAATTTTATTTTCTAAAATATTTATAGTTTTTTTCAACACCTCTATATTTATTAAAACATAATGACCTTTGTGAATTTTTTTTATAGGATAAGACAGATGTTTCCTTCCCCAATTTTCTATCCTATGTATAATTCCACCATTTTTTCTTATTAGATTTACATATTTATCTATAATTTTAGATACTAAATTACTATTTCCAGGATGGAATATTAAAACTATTTCATAATGATTCATATAAAATAAATACCATATTAGTAACAATTTATAGTAAATTTTAAAAAAAATAGTTAACTATTTTTTTTAAAATTTTTTAAAATCTTAAAAATTTTATCTTTAGATTTCTTGTTATTTTCAAAATACAAAAAATTCAAATTTTTCCAAGATCTTATCCAAGTCATTTGTTTTTTGACTAATTTTTTAGTTAAAAAAAATATCTCATTAAACATTTGATCATATGTAATTTTTTCATTTATAAAATTCCACATTTGAGAATATCCTATACAATTCATAGCTTGAGATTTTACATGTAAAACATTGTTTTTAAATAATTCATAAACTTCTTTTTCAAAACCTAAATTTATCATTTTCTGCAAGCGATAAAATATTCTATTATATAAAAATTTCTTTTCAATAGGAACAATAACAAATTGTAATACTGTATATTTAAACCTTTTTTTCTTAAAAAAACTACTTTTTTTCTTTCCAGAAGTATAATAAACTTCTAATGCTCTAGACAATCTATATATATCATTTATATTTATTTTACTAGCGCTGCAAGGATCTATTTTAGATAATTTTTTATGAAGAAGTATTCTATTATTTTTAGCACATAAAGTAATCCTTTTAGAGAGATTTACATTCTTCTTTGGTAAATTTATTAATCCCTCTAATAATATTTTATAATATAACATAGTGCCACCAACCAATAAAGGCACTTTATTAGATAGAAATGCCTGCTTTATTTCTCTTAACGCATCGGAATAAAAATCTGCTACGGAATAACATTCATTAGGATATTTAATATCTACTAGCTTATGAGGATATTTTTTCAATTCATTTATAGTAGGTTTTGCAGTTCCTATATTCATCTTTTTATAAACTAAAGAAGAATCAACACTAATTATTTGTGAATTTATACTATTATGAATATCCATCGCCAAAGAAGTTTTTCCGCAACATGTAGGGCCCATCAAAAAAATAACTACTTTATTATTCTCTATCATAAAACTATTTTGATGAAACTATATATAAAACATGTAATAAATCTTTCACACTACTTAGAAATGGAAACATATAAAAACTTACCTTTATTTTTTTTTCCTAATATATGTATAACATATTATATAAAATTTTAAAATACTTTTTATTCTTTCCAGCTATTGTAATAATTTAATAAGCCATTTGTAGAACTATCATATTTATAATCTTTATGATTATTCATCTTCAAAACATTATATATATCATTAGATAGTGTTTTACCAAGTTCTACTCCCCATTGATCAAAACTAAATATATTTAAAATTATTCCTTGAACAAAAACTTTATGTTCATACATAGCAACTAGAATTCCTAAACTAATAGGATCTAATTTTTTAAACATAATAGAATTAGAAGGAATATTACCATAAAATTTTTTATAAAATTTATCACAATGTTTTTTTATATTTTCTTTATTTCTGTAAAATGGATCACAATTTCCGAAAAATAATGACTTAGTTTGTGCAAAAAAATTAGATAACAAAATTATATTATGTTTCTCAAATTTTTTATCATAGCCATTCACAAAAGCGACAAAATCACAAGGAACTAATCTGGTACCTTGGTGCAATAGTTGAAAAAAAGAATGCTGACAATTAGTACCAGTACCCCCCCATATTATTTGACTAGTGTTATATGTAATTCTCTTTCCATTTCTATCACAATTTTTGCCATTAGACTCCATATTTAACTGTTGTATGTAACTAGTAAATTTGTTAAGTCTATTACTATATGTCAAAATTACTTCTGTAGCAGAATTAAAAAAGAAATTATACCAAAAACTTATTAATGCCAATATTATAGGTATATTTTTATTAATTTTTTTTTTATAAAAATGATTATCCATTTTATTGGCTCCCTCTAAAAATTTAAAAAAATTCTTATGCCCAATAGACAACATTATTGACAAACCTACTGATGACCATACTGAATATCTTCCTCCTACCCAACTAAAAATTTTAAATATATTTTTTTTACATATACCAAAATTAATAGAATTCTTCACATTATTTGAAATAGCAAAAAAATGCTTATTAATAAAATTTTTATTATTAAATTTTTTTATAAAACATTTTTTTATACTATTAGCATTAACAATAGTTTCAGTAGTAGTAAAAGTTTTAGAAACTATTAAAAATAATGAAGTTTCTAGATTTATTTTATCTAACACATCTTTTAAATTAGTATTATCTATATTAGATATATAATGTATATTTAAATGATTTTTATAATCTTTCAAAGCATTGTTAATCATTTGCGGACCCAATTCCGATCCTCCTATTCCTATATTTACAATATCAGTTATTTTTTTATTAGTGCATCCTTTCCATATACCATTTATTACTTTTATAGAAAAATTTTTCATCTTATCAAAACATTTTTTTATTTCTAACTCTGTATTTTTATCTTTTAAAAAACCATTTTTGTTTTTATAGTTTCGCAAAGATACATGTAAAACAGAATTATTTTCAGTTTCATTTATTTTACTACCAGAAAACATCTTTTTTATTTCTTGTACAATTCCTATTTCTTCAGCTAGTTTGAAAAGAATATTCATAGCTCGACTATCAATAATGTTTTTAGAATAATCAAATATCATCTTATCTAAAAAGTTTATAGAAAATTCTTTAAACCTATTTTTATTAGAAGTAAATAAATTTCTAACATCACAATTTTTTAGTTTTAAAAATCTATTTTGTAAATTTTTCCAACTTTTAACATCTTTAAAATTTTTATATTTCATATATTATATTTATTTTAGTAAAAGAAATAATTATATTATATTTCATATAATATAAGTTTATGAACATATTTTTTAAAAAAATATCATTTAATAAAATGAATAATAATATAGTAAAAGTTATGAACAAAAATAAACTAATATGGATAGATTTAGAAATGACAGGATTAGACCCAGAAAAAGATTTTATATTAGAGATAGGTATAATTATAACAGATAAACAACTAAAAGAAACAAAATCACAAATTTCTATTCCTATATATCAAAAACCTAAAATTTTAAATAAAATGAATGAGTGGAGTAAAAAAATACATAAAAAAAATGGATTAATAAAAAAATCAAAAAACAGCAAATATAATGAAGCGCTAGCAGAAAGAAAAATAATAAAATTTATAAAAAAAACTGTTGAAAAAAAACAGTCACCAATGTGTGGAAGTTCTAATTTCATAGACAAACTGTTTCTAAAAAAATTTATGCCAGATTTGTTAGATTATTTTCACTATAGATCAATAGATGTAAGCTCTATAAAAGAATTATCAAAAATATGGAATAAAAACGTATATAAAAAATTTAAAAAACACAAAAACCATACTGTAATAGAGGATATAAAAAATTCTATAAGAGAACTTATACATTATAAAAAACACTTTTTAAAATGTGATTAAACTTTTGTTAAAAAAAATAAAAACTTGTCTAAAAAAAATTATTAATATATAATCTATATAATAAGGCGGGAATAGCTCAGATGGTTAGAGTGCAACCTTGCCAAGGTTGAGGTCGCGAGTTCAAATCTCGTTTCCCGCTATATAAAAATATAATTTTTTTTGAATAATATTTTTTTAATATAAAATATTATAAGAAATAAATAATAGTCTAAATTAATATTTTAAAAAAATGATATTATTAATTAGTTTAAAAATTTTTAAATTTTTTATTAAATCTTTCTATTCTACCACTAGTATCAACAACACGTTGTTTCCCAGTAAAAAATGGATGACAAACACCACATATGTCCAAATTAATAGATTCTTTATTTATAGTAGAAAAAAAATTAATGATATTACCACATGAACAAGTAGCTACTGTTTTTTTATAATTTGGGTGTATATTTTTTTTCACGTTTGTAAAACCTTTTTTTAAAATAAATAAAACATATTACACAATAAAAAATTAATATATTTTACATATAACTACATATTATAAAATATACTAATATATATTAAACATTACATATAACAATACTATTATAAAAATAATAAATTATAAACAGAAAATTTGTCTTTTTTTTGTTAATAAGATTAAAAAAATTAGTAATACTAGCATATGTAAAATTAATATACAATTAATATTAAAATAATATAAAAAAATAATAATATATTTTATAAAAAAACATAAGAAAATTCTTAACATATTAAAACACATCCAAGGAAGTTTATGACAACTATATTAAGCATTAGATTAAAAAAAAAAGTAGTAATAGGGGGAGATGGGCAAGCTACTTTAGGAAACACAGTAATTAAAAGTAATGTTAAAAAAGTAAGAAATTTATACAATAAAAAAGTGATAGCAGGATTTGCAGGTGGTACAGCTGATGCATTCACATTATTTGACTTATTTGAAAAAAAGTTAGCTGTACATCAAGGTCAATTGCAAAGGTCAGCAATAGAATTAGCTAAAGATTGGAGAACAGATAAAATACTAAGAAAATTAGAAGCATTACTAGCTGTAGCAGACAAAACTACATCATTAATAATAACTGGAAATGGAGATGTAATACAACCAGAAAATGACTTAATTGCTATAGGATCCGGAGGACCATATGCTCAGGCATCAGCTCAAGCTCTGTTAAAACATTCTAATTTAACTGCAAGAGAAATCGTAAAAGAATCTTTAAAAATATCATCAAACATTTGTATTTATACAAATCAAATTTTTACAATAAAAGAACTACTTTCAGAAAAATAAGGATCTAAATATGTCAGAAATGACTCCAAAAGATGTAGTCAATGAATTAAATAAATTTATAATAGGACAAAATAAAGCAAAAAAAGCAGTAGCTATTGCGTTACGAAATAGATGGAGAAGAATGCAACTAGACAAAGAATTAAGACGAGAAATTACACCAAAAAATATACTTATGATAGGTCCAACAGGAGTTGGAAAAACAGAAATTGCCAGAAGACTAGCCAAACTAGCAAAATCTCCATTTATAAAAATCGAAGCTACAAAATTTACTGAAGTAGGATATGTAGGAAAAGAAGTAGATTCTATAATAAGAGATCTAACAGATTCAGCTATGAAAATAGTAAGAATGCAAATAATAGAAAAAAATAAAAAAAAAGTAAGAGAAATAGCAGAAGAAAAAATATTAGCTGTATTAGTACCAACAGTACAAAATAATTGGGGAATACAAGATACTAGTCAAAGACCATTAGCTACAATACAATCATTTAGAAAAAAATTAAGAGAAGGAAAATTAGATGACAAAGAAATAGAAATAAATGTTTCAGTAACTCCACTAGGAGTAGAAATTATGGCGCCTCCGGGAATGGAAGATTTAACAAATCAACTCCAATCAATATTCCAAAATTTAGGTAGCAATAAAAAAAGAGCTAGAAAATTAAAAATAAAAGATGCTATGAAAATATTAATAGAAGAAGAAGCGTCAAAATTAATTAATCCTGAAGAAATAAAAAAAAAAGCTATAAATGCAGTAGAACAAAATGGGATAGTATTTATTGATGAAATAGATAAAATTTGTAAAAGAAGCGGTATGAGTTCAGGGCCTGACATTTCTAGAGAAGGAGTACAAAGAGATCTATTACCACTAGTAGAAGGATGCACAGTATCTACTAAATATGGAACTGTAAAAACAGATCACATATTATTTATTGCATCAGGGGCTTTTCAGGTATCTACTCCTTCAGATTTAATACCAGAATTGCAAGGAAGATTGCCAATAAGAGTAGAACTAAAATCTTTAACAATAGAAGACTTCGAAAGAATATTAACAGAACCTAGTTCTTCTATAACTATACAATATCAAGCTCTAATGCGTACAGAAGGAATAGAAATAAACTTTACTAAAGAAGGGATTAGATGCATTGCTGAGGCAGCATGGAAAGTCAATGAATCTATGGAAAATATAGGCGCAAGAAGATTACACACAGTATTAGAAAAATTAATGGAAGATATTTCGTTTAATGCAAATGATAATAAAAATACTATAATAAAAATCGACAAAAAATATGTGGAAAAACATTTAGATAAATTTATATCTAACGAAGATCTTAGTAAATTTGTATTATAAAGTTTATAAAATATAATTTTTTCTTATCTTAGAAAGAATCTGAGATAAGAAAATTTTTTTTTTAAATAAAAAAACTCTAAAAAAACATGTATAAAGAAAATTACATAAAATATAATATTAATAATATTAAAAAAAATATCACTTCAAATTATAAAAAAAATTTATTATTATATAATAATAAGTTTATACAATAAAATTATACAGAGATAAAAATGACAAAATGGATAGATGCTCGTGTTATTGAAGTAAAAAAATGGAAATATCCATTATTCAGTTTAATTCTACACGCAAAAATATCACCATTTATAGCAGGTCAATTTGCTAAAATAGTAATATTTAAAAACGAAAAAAAAATACAAAGAGCATACTCTTATGTAAATTCACCAAAAGATAAAAATTTAGAATTTTATATAGCATGTATTAAAAATGGAAAAATTACAAATGCATTATATAAACTAATGCCTGGTAATAATATTGTTATAAGTAAAAAATCTTTTGGATTTTTTACATTAAAAGAAGTTCCACAAACAGAAAATTTATGGATGATATCTACAGGAACAGCTATTGGTCCATATTTATCTATGTTACAAGATGGAGGAAAAGAAATAAAAAAATTTAAAAAAATAATATTAATACATGCAGTACGATATATAAATCAATTAAATTATTTAAATGTAATAAATAAGATAAAACTTCAATATGGAAGTAAATTTATATTCCAAAAAATAGTCAGTAGAGAAAAAAATAAGGAATGTTTATTTGGTAGAATACCTAAATTATTGTTAAATAATGAAATAGAAAAAAAAATACATGTAAAAATTAATTCTAATAACACACATATTATGCTATGTGGAAATCCATCAATGTTAAAAAATACATATAAAGTATTAAAAGAAAAATATGATCTTCAAAAAAATTTAAGAAGAAGAAAAGGACACATAACTATGGAAAATTATTGGTAATATTTTTATAAAAATATTATTAATATAAAACTAACAATTATGTATAGAAAATGGTAATATATCAAAAATATTGCTACTTTTTAATTTTAACATTATAATTCTATCTATTCCAACTGATACCCCGGAACATTCTGGGATTCCCTTAGATAAAGCATCTAAAAAAAATTTATCTAATTTAATCTTTTTTAAACCCATCTTATTTCTTAAAATATTTTCATTTTTAAACCTTTGTTCTTGTTCTTTTCTATCTGTTAACTCTTGAAAACCATTAGCTAATTCTATACCTTTAAAAAAAATTTCAAATCTATTTGATGTCCTTTTATCATATTTATTTAAAGAAGATAATAAAGCTTGATCTGCCGGAAAATGATAAATAAAAATTGGTCTTTTTTTACCTAACTTTTTCTCTATTCCTATCATAAACAATATTTCCAATAAATCTTTTTTATTTAATAAGTTGTTATTTTTTATCAAATTATAATGATTTAAAAATATTATCTTATTCACTAAATCATCTTTATTAGATGTTAATGGATCAATTTTTAAAAACTTTATAAAAATTTTTCTATAAGAAATCATATCAGATTTCTGGAAGTTTAAAATATTTTGAAAAAAAACATCTATAAATTTCATTAATTCAAACATATTATATTTAACCATATATAATTCAAGCATAGTAAATTCAGGATTATGACATGAGCTATATGCTTCATTTCTAAAGCTATGACATATTTGAAAAATAGATCCTATTTTTAATGACAACAACCTTTTCATATGATATTCAGGACTAGACGTCAACCATAAATTTATATTATTATTAGTTTTAATATCATAGTAAGAAGTTTTAAAACACTTGATATAACAATCTGTAACTGTATGTCTAGAAAGCAACGGAGTATCTACTTCTAAAATATCTATTTCATTAAAAAATTTTCTAATTTTAAAAATTATTTTAGATCTATAAATTAAATTTGTTTTTTTAATTTTTGAATTTAAAATATTATACATATAAGTTTTAAAACATTTAATAAAAAAAATTACATTATAAGTTTACAAAACGAAAAGCATCGTTTTGTAAACTTTTTCAACAGATTAGTAAACTATTTTTATAAAAATTATAAAAAAGATCTTATTTATTTTACAAAAAATAAATTTCTAATTATTGGATTAGTAATTTTAGAAACAACTATATTAGTTTTCATTCCATATGCATCTATAGTTGGTTTATTTACTAAAACTCCATTATAATAAGTATTAGATGGTCTTGATTTAGCAATACTACATATGTCTATTTCAAAACTATTTTCATTAATTCTATTTACTTTATAAGAAATTTTAGGAGCATTAAATGTATATTTTAAAATATCTGGATATTGTCCAGCTACTCCAAAAAATGATTTTGCTAACACTCCTTCTTGAGAAAAACATGATACTAATTTTCTATCTGACAAATTAGGTAACATTTTTTTAAACTTTCTTAAAATAACTTTAGGATTTTTATCTGATGTTATAGAATGCCCATTAATAGACATGTCTACATGACCTAATTCAAGCATAAAAAATTTATTTAAATTATCTTTCGGTGTTTTGTTCAAAAATTTAAAATTATCTTGTATATCTCTTCCAAATTTTACTAATGAAAAAGATTCATTAGCATCATTTAATAATCTCCATTTATTTTTATTTTCATCTACTTCTTCTATTCTATGACCTGATTCTATATCAGCAGCTTTTTTTACGCTTTCACAACATCTGTTGTGTAAAGGTACTTTCATATTTACTACTTTAGCATCATGTCTATAAATAACTTTTTTTTCTAATTTTGGAGCAATTGCTTTAATATTTTCTTGTCTAATCTTGTTTTGAAAAGCACGTTCTCTTTGTAAAAAATTTAAATTATTAACTTTTGGTCTGTTATTATTTTCATCAACTTTTTTTACATCTGCAGTCACACTAAATTTCATGTGTCTAACATTTTTATCAATATTTAAATTTATTCTTTTAGAATTATATATTTTAGTAGTTTTATTATAATCTGAAGAAAAAGAAGTATATGAAACTTTTGCTGCAGTTTGTACTTGTTTATCATACACTTTTTTAAAATCTTCTAAACCTGGTAAAACATCAGATATAATGTCATTATCTGCAAGATCATTTTTAACATTATCAATTTTAGAATTCTTATATTTTAATAATGAAGATAAAAAAGTAACTTTGTTTTTATCTTGATCATAACATAATCTAAAACTAGATGTTTCAGGGCCATTTTTAATATATTTAATTGTTTGATACTTATCAATAGTTAACACACTATTTTTATTTGCACGATTTTTATTTTTTTTATTTGATAATTTAGCAAAACAATTTTTATCTAATTTTTTACTATATTTTTTATAATTTAACTTTTTGGAAGTAAAAGGTTTTCTTTCTGGTATTAGCGTAATTACTGTACTAACTTCTGGTTTTTTAAATGAATCAACTTTATAATCTTGAATCATGTTTACTTCATTTTCTTTAAGAATATTTTTAGAATCAACATTTATAACACGTTTTACAGATGTTGTTTCACTTATTTTACAAATATATGACATAATGTTATGCCTTAAATGCGTATTCTATAATTTTCATTTAATTAAATTTTTTATATTTAGTCAAGCAATTTATTTAATAAAATTTAAATTTTTTTAAATTTATATTTTTTCTATTTAAAAAATGTAACAAATACATTTATTAAAATGTAACACTTTAAATTTTTTATAATATAAACTTTTTAATAAAAACTTTTTAAATTTATAACTCCATCAAAAACGTGAATAGCACTACCAGATAAAATAACCCGTTTTAAATTTTTTTTACAAAAAATATTGAGTTTTCCACCCAATAAGTTAACTAATACATTCTCATTCAAAATACTGTTTTTAACACCTATTACAACAGATGCACAAGCTCCGCTGCCACAAGCTTTAGTTTCCCCTACACCTCTTTCATATGTTCTCACATAAATTTCGTTTCTAGAAATTATTTCTACAAAATTTACATTTACTCCACATGGAAATAAACTATTTTTTTCAAAAAATGTTCCAATAGTTTTGACATTAGCATAATGAATTCTATCAACAAAAATAACACAATGTGGATTACCTAAAGATACAATAAAATATTGTATTTTAATATTACCAATGTGTGCATAATATCCATATTTAGAATATTTTCTTAAAAAAGGAATTTTATTAGGATCAAAAATAGGATTAGATAGTTTTACAGAAATACAATCTGTATCTATGTCATTTAAATAAATCTTTTGATTCTTAGTCATCACATACAAATTTTTCTTAGTAGAAATTTTTTTTATATTAATAAATTTTCCAAAACATCTTACACCATTTATACATTGAAAGACCTCAGATCCATTAGAATTAAAAATTCTACAAAAAAAATCTACTTTATTAATAACACTTTTTTCTACTATAATTAATTGATCACAACCAATACCAGTATTTCTATTTGACAAATTTCTTACCAATGTCTCTGTAAAAAATATATTGTTATCTAAATTATTAAATATTATAAAATCATTTCCTAAACCATGCATTTTAGAAAAATTAGTTAATTGCATAAAATTTTTATTTATAAAAAATAGTTAATATACTTTTTTTTTTATAAGACCATTTTATAAAACTAAGATATTATTTTTAAACGATATTTTACTAAAAAATAAATTATAAACTAATCGGCGGAAGAGGATTTGAACCTCTGACCTACTGGTCCCAAACCAGTTGCGCTACCAAGCTGCGCTATCCGCCGTTAAAAATATTTTTTAATATTTTTGAAGATATATTTTTTATGGGGTGATTAATGGGATTCGAACCCATGACCACTGAAACCACAATCCAGGGCTCTACCAACTGAGCTATAATCACCAAATTGTATATTAAAATAATATTAAAATAATATAAATATATATAAATAATATATTATAAATAAAGTTAAAAAAAATAAAACTTTTAAATTTATTAAAATACATAAAATTTATAAAAATAACATTTTTTTTACATTATTTATACAAATATATTCTAATTATATTATATAAAAAAAATATTTCAATAAAATACTTAAAAAAATAGTGCTAAAATAAAAAAAATATAATTTTTTAAGATAAAATTAAATAAACATAATATTTAAAATTTATGATCTTTTCATCATTTCAAAAAAATCATTATTCGTTTTAGTCATAGATAATTTAGTGATCAAAAATTCCATAGCATCAATTTCACTCATAGGATGTATAATCTTTCTTAAAATCCACATTTTTTTTAGTTCTTCTTTAGAAGTTAATAATTCTTCTTTTCTGGTTCCAGATCGGTTGTAATCTATAGCTGGAAAAACTCTTTTTTCTGCAATTTTTCTAGATAATGGCAACTCCATGTTACCTGTACCTTTAAACTCTTCATATATAACTTCATCCATTTTAGATCCAGTATCTATTAAAGCAGTTGCAATTATAGTTAAACTACCTCCTTCTTCTACGTTTCTAGCAGCTCCAAAAAATCTTTTTGGTCTATGTAATGCATTAGCATCAACACCTCCAGTTAAAACTTTTCCTGAAGCTGGCACAACAGTATTATATGCTCTAGCTAACCTAGTTATAGAGTCTAATAAAACTACTACATCTTTCTTGTGTTCAACTAAACGTTTGGCTTTCTCTATAACCATTTCTGATACTTGTACATGCCTAGAAGCAGGTTCGTCAAAAGTAGATGCTACTACCTCACCGTTCACTAGCCTTTGCATTTCTGTAACTTCTTCTGGTCTTTCATCAATTAATAACACCATTAATACACAGTCTGTATAATTATGAGCTATACTTTGTGCTATATTTTGCAATAGCATAGTTTTTCCAGCTTTAGGCGGTGCAACTATAAGACCTCTTTGTCCTCTTCCTATAGGAGAAGACAAATCTAATACTCTAGCTGTGATATCTTCTGTAGAACCATTACCTCTTTCCATTCTAAGTCTAGAATTAGCATGCAATGGAGTTAAATTTTCAAATAGAATTTTACTTCTAGAACTTTCAGGCTTATCATAATTAACTTCATTAACCTTTAATAAAGCAAAATACCTTTCACCTTCTTTTGGCGGTCTAATTTTTCCAGCTATTGTATCCCCTGTCCTTAAATTAAATCTTCTAATTTGACTAGGAGAAACATATATATCATCTGGTCCGGCTAAATAAGAACTGTCAGAAGACCTTAAAAATCCAAAACCATCTTGTAATATTTCTAATACTCCATTACCAAATATATCTTCTCCTCCTTTTGAGTGTTGTTTTAATATTGAAAAAATAATATCTTGTTTTCGCATTCTTGCTAAATTTTCTAGCCCCATTTTTTCACCGAGAATAATGAGTTCAGAAACCGGGTTGTTTTTTAGTTCGGTAAGATTCATTGTATTTTATATTCTTAGTAATATGGGATTAAAATCTTTTAATGATTATTAAAAGAAATAACAATTTATATTAATGAAATAAAATATAAATTAATAAAAATTATATTTAATTACTATTAAGATCATATTTAACTTAAATTATATTATATTTTATATACATAAACCAGCGGTTTTGAGAAATAAAACCGCTTTTTTTTTAGTTTAAAACTATTTAATATGATCAGTTAATAAAATCTTTAATTGATTTTTTGAAATAGATCCAATTAAAGTTTTTTTTATTATACCATTACTGAATAATATTAATGTAGGTATACTTTTTATAGAATATTTCTTTGGTATATGATTATTATTTTCAACATTCATTTTTGCAATTTGCAGTTTATGTTTATATTCTTTTGCTAAATCTTCTAAAATAGGTGTTAACATTTTACATGGATTACACCATTCAGCCCAAAAGTCTACTAATACAACACATTTTTTTTCTATAACATTTTTTGTAAAATTGTTATCATTTAATTCAATTATTTCATTATATGACATAATTATATCTCTGAATAAAAAGTATAAAAAATTTTAATATAAATTTATTTTTTTAAAATATTTATATCCACTGTAAATCTTTTTTCGGTAATTCTTGTATAAACCTACTTGGTGTGGTAAAAATTTTTTCACCAAACTTTTTTCTAGTTTTAGAAAATGTTAAAGTCAATTGTTCTTTTGCTCTAGTTATACCTACATATATTAATCTTCTTTCTTCATCTATATCATTTGTAGCTATACTAGAATAATGCGGCAAAATACCTTCTTCCATTCCAATTATAAAAACAAAAGGAAATTCTAAACCTTTTGCAGAATGCAATGTCATTAGATTTACAAAATTTTTTTTTTTAAAACTATCTGTTGTGCTATCATCTTCCACTAAAAGCTTTTCTATCACTTGTTGAAAAAGTAACTTATAATTATGTGCTTTATTTTTACAAAAATCTTTAACCCAAGATAAAAAAATTTTTAAATTTTTTATACAAAAGTTCAATTTTTCTAGATTAGAATGTTTTTTTTTCATCCAACTTAAATAGTTAGTATCTTTAACAATTTTGTATAAGACTTTATCTGGAAAATAGTTAGAAAAATCTAATATTTCATTAAACCAAATAATAAATTTTTCTAAGTTATTAATACTATTTTTACTAAGCATTTTAAAATTTTTTTTATCTAAACAAAACTTAAACAAACTTATTTTATTTTTTTTTGCTGATTTCTTTAATTTAGATAATGTAATTTTTCCTATTTTTCTATTAGGAGTGTTTATAATTTGCAAAAAAGAAAAGTCATTATCTGGATTAATGATCAGTTTTAAATAATTTAACAAATTTTTTATTTCATATATTTTAAACAATGATACATTAGAAAATATTTTATATGGAACAGATCGTATTAATAGAATTTTTTCTAAAATTTTAGATTGTTGATTATTTCTATATAAAATAGCAAAATCATTATAGTTTTTATTATTTAAGTTATGATATTTTAATATTTCATCTACAACTCTATTACATTCGTCAAATTCGTTTTTAGCAGATATTACTTTTATAAATTCTCCATATTTGAAACTAGAAAACAACTTTTTTGTAAATAAATGAGAATTATTTGAAATTAAATTATTAGCAACATTAAGAATTCTTCCTGATGATCTATAATTATGTTCTAGCTTTATAACTTTAATTTTTGGATAATCGTTACTTAGAAAAAAAAAATTTTTAGGATTTGCTCCCCTCCATGAATAAATAGACTGATCATCATCTCCAACTAAAGTAAAATTTTTAGAATTATTTAATAATTTTATTAATTTATATTGTACGAGATTAGTATCTTGATATTCATCTACTAACAAATATTTTATTTTTTTTCTAAAATAGTTTCTTAAACTAATATTTTTTTTTAAAATTAATACAGGCAAAAATACTAGGTCATCAAAATCTAAAATATTAAAACTTCTCAAATATTTTTCATAAGTTTCATAACAATTTGCAAAAACATAATCTAAAGAATTTGTTGCCATTTTTTTTGCATAATTATAACTTATAAATTCATTTTTACACTTTGATATAAAAGATGATAATCTTTTTAATAAACTTAAATTATTTTTTAAAAAATTTTTAGTAATATCTTTTAAAATAGAATTCTGTTCAGATTTATCAAATATAGAAAAATTTGATTTAATATAAAGATTACTATTATCAAGTTTTAAAATTTTTATTCCTAGAGAATGAAAAGTAGATATATTTAACAAACGTGTTTTACATCTCCCTAAAATACATCTAATCCTACTTTTCATTTCATTAGCTGCTTTATTTGTAAAAGTCAATGCAAAAATATTTTTTGCGTTTATTCCATGTTTTTCAATTAAATAAATAATTTTATTAATTATTACTCTAGTTTTTCCAGAACCAGCCCCAGCAATTACCAAACATGGATCTGATATGAATTCAACAGCACATTTTTGTATATTATTTAATAACATGAATTTTTTTTTTACTTTTTTAAAAAAAAATGGAACATTTTTGAAATGTACAAAATACTTTTATGTCCAATTTAAAACTAAAATTTCTAAGCAAAATCATTTAAAAGAAATAGTTTTCATATTTTTCATATATCTTCTTAACTTGTTACCAACTATTTCTATTCCATGCTCTCTTATTTCTTTATTTATATTATGTAGTTTTATATTATCTATATAAAATTTACTATTTCGAGAATTAAATAGTTTAGTGCTATCTATTTTATCAATAAAATTTTTTAAAATTGGGATAGCCTTATTAGAAAAAATATAATTTCCATATTCTGCAGTATCCGAAATAACTAAATTCATTTCATATAACTTTCTTCTAGATAATGTATTAGCTATAAGTGGAATTTCATGTAAAGATTCATAATAAGCTGATTCTTTACAAATACCTGACTCTAACATTATTTCATATGATAATTCGATCCCAGCTTTTAACATAGCTACCATAAAAATACAATTCTCAAAATATTCATCTTCTGGAATTTTTTTATCAGAAGAATTAGCATTTTCAAATTTACAATCATTATAATTTCTTCTAAAACTAATTAAATTTCTATCATTATTATTCCAATCCTCAATCATGTTTTTAGAAAAATCTCCAGAAATTATATTATCCATATGTTTTATAAATAAAGGCTTCAAAATAATTTTTAATTTATTGGAAATATTATAAGCCTTTATTTTAGATGTATTAGACATTCTGTCAAACATTAGAGTTATACCTCCATGTTTTAAAGACTCAGTTATAACTTCCCACCCATGTTGAACTAATTTACATGCAAAATCTTCATTAAAATTTTCATCAATTAACTTATTATAATATACTATAGACCCTGATTGCAGCATTCCACATAAAATTGTTTGTTCTCCCATTAAATCAGATTTTACTTCTGCTGAAAAAGATGATTCTAACACTCCAGCTTTATGACTACCTATTCCATATGCCCATGCCTTAGCATAAGATAAACCTAATTTTTTGCAATCATTATTTGAATGTACAGATATTAAAGTAGGAACCCCAAACCCTCTTTTATATTCTTCTCTAACTTCCGTTCCTGGACATTTTGGGGCTACCATAATCACAGTAATATCACGTCTAATTTTTTGTCCATATTCTATAATATTAAATCCATGAGAATATCCTAAAATAGAATTAAGTTTCATTAACTTTTCTATTTTTTCTATAACCTTAGAATGTTGCTTGTCAGGAGTTAAATTTATTACTAAATCAGCATATGGTATTAAGTCTTGATATGTTCCTATATTAAAATTGTTTCTATAAGCGTTCTGCCAAGATGTATTTTTAGCTTTTATAGAAGAATTTCTAAGAGCAAAAGAAACATTCAAACCAGAATCTCTCAAATTTAAGCCTTGATTTAATCCTTGAGAACCGCATCCTATAATAACTATATTTTTATTAACTAAAACGTTAGACTTTTTCGAAAATTCTATTTTTTTCATCAACCTACATTTTTTCAATTCTTTTAATTTTTGCCTAAAATTTAAAGTATTAAAATAATTTTTCATGCAATCTCCATAATATTTTATAAAAAAATACAATATTACATATATTTTAACATACACTTACCATTGCCTTATTCATCTCTAAATATTTTTTATATCTCTATAAGCTCCTTTATCAGCGCTAGACGCAAAATAAGAATATATTTTTAATGAATCAGAAATGTTTCTATTTCTTAAAATAGGAGTATAAGAATTTTTACCTCTAGATTTTTGAAACAATTGTCTTTTCTTCATTTCCTTTTCTGAAATTTTTAAAGAAATTGTTCTTTTAATAATGTTTATATAAATAATGTCATTATCTTTTACTAAAGCAATTTCACCTTTATCAGCTGCCTCAGGTGATATATGTCCAATAGACAACCCGGAAGTTCCTCCAGAAAATCTTCCATCTGTAATTAAAGCACAATGTTTATCTAAACCTACAGACTTTAAATAAGAAGTAGGATATAACATTTCTTGCATTCCAGGACCTCCCTTAGGACCCTCATATCTTATTAATACAACATCACCCTTTAAAATTTCACCTTTTAATATTGCATCAACTGCATCTTCTTGACTTTCATAAACTTTAGCTGGTCCTGAAAAAATTAAACTATTCTTATTCACTCCAGCTGTTTTTACTACACATCCGCGTCTAGCTATATTTCCATACAAAATTGCAATACCTCCATCATTGGAATAAGAATATTTTATTGACCTTATGCAACCATTTTTTCTATCTGTATCTAAAACATCCCATCTAAAAGACTGTGAAAAAGGAACAGTAGTTTTTAAGCCTTTTGGTCCTGATTTAAACATATTTATTATATTTATATCACTTGATATCATAATATCATATTGTAATATAATTTCTTTTAAAGTATGTCCTAAAAAATTTACAGTTTCTAAATTGAGAAAATTACCTCTATACAATTCTCCTAACAATCCTGAAACTCCTCCTGCTCTATGAAAATCTTCGATATAATAATTTTTAGAATTAGGAGAAATCCTGCAAATATAAGGAATTTTCTTGGATAAAAAATCAATGTCAGAAATATCAAATTTAATATTTCCTTCTCTAGCAATTGCTAATAAGTGTAGTATAGTATTGGTTGAGCCGCCCATTGCTATATCTAGACACATTGCGTTATATAAAGATTTTCTGTTTATTAAACTGCGAGGGAGAACTTTAATGTCACCATGTTTATAAAATTTCTTAGCAATTTTTACTATATATTTACCAGCAGAAACAAATAACTTTTTTCTATCCACATGAGTGGCTAATAAGGTTCCATTTCCAGGAAAAGATATACCTAAAACTTCAGTTAAACAATTCATAGAATTAGCTGTAAACATACCAGAACAAGAACCACAAGTAGGGCAAGCATTCTTTTCTATCATATTAGATAAATCATTTTTATAATTGCTATAACTTGTTACTATAGCATCAACTAAATCTATTTTTTTTATCTTACCATCAACATTTATTCTACCAGATTCCATTGGACCGCCTGAAACAAATATAGTTGGTATATTTAGTCTTATAGAAGCTAGTAACATACCAGGAGTAATCTTATCACAGTTAGATATACAAACCATTGCATCAACACAATGTGCATTCACTACATATTCTATAGAATCTGCAATAATTTCTCTAGAAGGTAAAGAATATAACATTCCAGAGTGACCCATTGCAATACCATCATCTATAGCAATAGTATTAAATTCTTTACCTACTCCACCATGAAAATTTATTTCTTTTACAACTAATTTACCTAAATTTCTTAAATGAATATGTCCAGGTACAAATTCAGTAAAAGAATTTACTACTGCAATAATAGGCTTTTTAAAATCTTCATCTTTCATTCCAGTAGCTCTCCAAAGAGATCTTGAACCAGAAGAATGTTTACCTTGTGTAGTAGTAGAAGATCTATAAGGTATCATTTTATTATCCTTTTTTAATATTTTTATATACTAAAAATATTTGAGAAAAAACTCATTGACTAGTTTAATGAATTTAAACAAAAAATTATGATTATCATATAAAAATTTATTAAAAATATGAATAAAAAAATATAAAAAACTTTTACAGGGGAGGAGGGATTTGAACCCCCAGCATCCGGTTTTGGAGACCGACACTCTACCAAGTTGAGTTACACCCCTAAAAAATATACTAATTTTTTTAATAAAAAAAAACATTAGTTTTTTTGAAAACACAAATTTTTATTCTTAATAAAAAACTACATGATAATATAATACTATTAAAAAAAATTATAGTCTATATATTTTATAAAATAGATTCTTAAAATAAAATTTATTTTTTTTAAAAAAATATTTTATAACAAAAAAAACAAAAAAATGAAAATACCTATTTACTTAGACTATGCAGCTACTACTCCTGTAGATAAAAATGTTGCAAAAATTATGTCAAAATATTTAACACAAAATGAAAATTTTGGGAATGCAGCATCTAGATCTCATAAATTTGGATGGATTGCAGAAGAAGCAGTAGACATAGCTAGAGAACAAATATCTATTTTAATACACTCAGATCCAAAAGAAATAATATTTACATCAGGCGCAACAGAATCAATAAATTTAGCAATAAAAGGTATAGCAAAATTTTATAAAAATAGAGGAAATCATATTATAACAAGTAAAACAGAACATAAAGCTGTACTAGACACATGTAGATATTTAGAAGAAGAAGGATGCGAAATAACATATATAAAACCAAAAAAAAATGGAATAATAAGATCTAAAGACATAATAAAAAACATAAAAAAAAACACTATATTAGTGTCTATCATGCACGTTAATAATGAGACTGGAATAATACAAAATATAAAAAAAATTAGTGAAATATGTAAAAATGCAAAAATTTTTTTTCATGTAGATGCTACACAAAGTGTTGGAAAAATAGAAATAAACTTGAAAGAAACTAAAATAGATTTAATGTCCTTTTCAGCTCATAAAATATATGGACCTAAAGGAATCGGGGCCCTGTTTATAAGAAAAAAACCAAGAGTAAGAATATCACCTCAAATACATGGTGGAGGACATGAAAGAGGAATGCGTTCAGGCACACTTCCAGTACATCAAATTGTTGGAATGGGAGAAGCATTTAAAATTTCTAAAAAAAAAATAAAGTCAGAATATAAAATGTTAACAAATTTACGAAATTTACTATGGAATAAAATAAAAAATATAGAAGAAATATACTTAAATAGTGAACTAAAAAATACATCTCCACATATATTAAATGTAAGTTTCAACTATATAGAAGGTGAATCAATTATTATGGCTCTAAAAGATATAGCAATATCGTCTGGGTCTGCGTGCACATCTGCAAGTTTGGAGCCATCATATGTACTAAAAGCAATGGGCATACAAACGGAACTAGCACATAGCTCAATAAGATTTTCTTTTGGAAGATTTACAACAAAAAAAGAAATAAACTATGCAAGTAAAATTATACATTGTTCAGTTAATAAACTAAGAGAACTATCCCCTTTATGGGAAATGTTTAAAAAGGGTATAAATATAGAAAAAATAAACTGGAAAAATAATAATTTATAAATAATTTAAAATTAACAAAGAGGTTTTGCAAAATGTCTTATAGTAAAAAAGTAATTGAACATTATGAAAATCCAAGAAATGTAGGATCATTTTCTGAAAAAAAAAAAAATGTAGGAACCAGTCTAGTAGGAGCTCCTGCATGTGGAGACGTAATGAAATTACAAATAAAAGTTAACAACAAAGGAGTTATAGAAGATGCATGTTTCAAAACATATGGATGTGGATCAGCAATTGCATCTAGCTCTTTAATGACTGAATGGATAAAAGGAAAAACATTGGCGCAAGCAAAAAAAATAAAAAATACAAAAATAGTGAAAGAACTAAGTTTGCCTCCAGTGAAAATACACTGCTCAGTATTAGCTGAAGAAGCAATAAAAACAGCAATTTTAGACTATAAAAATAAACAAAAAAAATAATTCTAAAAAAAACGGTTTTGTGCTGAACTGCATAGTTCAGCACTATTAACATTTAGGAAAGATATGAACTATTTTAAACTATTTAATATAGAAGAAAAATTTAAAATAAATTATAAAACTTTATCAAAAGAATTTTATAAATTACAAATAAAATTTCATCCTGATAAAAATATTAAACAATCAAAAAATATAAAAAATTTTATTCAAAAGTCTATTATAATAAATAATGCATATAATATTCTAAAAAATCCGATAAAAAGAGCTGAATATATTATAAGAAAAAACTATTCAAAAAAAACAAACAAATATCATATATATGATCATAAATTTTTGTTATATTATTTTAATCTAAATAATAAAATAGAAGAAACTAATAAAAAGTTTAATAATAAAAAAAAACTTAAAAAAATTTTGAAAGAAATAAAAAAAAATAAATTAAAATATTATGAAAAAATAAACATATATATAAAAAAAAAACAATGGAAAAAATCTGAAAAAATTTTAATAAAATTAAAATTTCTTCAAAAAATTTTAAATAAATACTTATAATAATAAGGAAGATTTATGCCCTACATTGTGTTTTTACCACATAAAATAATATTACCTAATGGAGCCAAAATCATAGCAAAAACTGGAGATACAATATTAGATTCTGCACTAAAAAATAATATAAAAATTGAACATGCATGTGAAAAATCATGTGCTTGCACAACATGCCATTGCATTATAAAAAAAGGTTTTACTTCTCTTTCAAAATGTTTAGAAAAAGAAGAAGACACTTTAGACAAAGCATGGCAAGTTGAAGAAAAAAGT
This sequence comes from Buchnera aphidicola (Chaitoregma tattakana), assembly GCF_039370165.1. Classification (NCBI taxonomy): domain Bacteria; kingdom Pseudomonadati; phylum Pseudomonadota; class Gammaproteobacteria; order Enterobacterales; family Erwiniaceae; genus Buchnera; species Buchnera aphidicola. The sequence goes on from NZ_CP134991.1 coordinate 417,281, forward strand.
AGATTATCTTGTCAAGCTAAAATAGGAAAAAAAAATATTATAGTAAAGATACCAAATTATTCAACAAACTATAATAAATAAATAAAATAAAATGATAAAAATATTTTAAATATATGGATTATCATTTTTTTTAAAAAAAATTTTCAAAGTTATTCCTTTTAATTTTAAATGTTTTATAAAACTATTAACCAAATATTTTTTATAAGAAGACAATAATCCTTCAACTCTATTACCATGAATTAATATTCTAAATGGAACGTTAGAAATTAAGTTAGCATATTTTAATCTTATTTTTTTCTTATTAAATAATGGAGGTTTGTGTTTACTAACTATAATATTTAATATATTAGTTAAAATAGATGGAGTATAATCTTTTTTAGCTAATTTATTAATATTATCTATAGCTTTAAATATAGAAAATAAATTTATTTTTTTTTTAGCAGAAATAAAAAAATAATCTACATTAATAATTTTTTTTAAAAAATTCTTTAAATTATATCTAAAATCTCTCTTTTTATTTTTATTTAATAGGTCCCACTTATTTATAACAATAAAAACAAATTTTTCTAATGAAATAATAAAGTGTATTAAACTTATATCTTGAAAAGATATTTTTATAGTAGAATCAACAATAAACATAACTATATAACTATTTTTAATAGCACGTATAGCAATTTTTGAAGACAAATACTCTTTTTTAGATACATTTTTATTAGACCTTCTGGATCCGGCTGTATCTATAAAAACATATTTTTTGTTTCTATAAAAAAATGAAACTTCAGTACTATCAGTTGTAGTTCCTGGTAAATTATCTGTTATTAAACGATCTTTATTCAACAATGAATTTATAAAAGTAGATTTACCAACATTAGGCTTGCCTAAAATGGAAATTTTTATAGTATCATTACAAGATCTTTTTATAATAGTATTATTATTTAATAAACAAAAATTTTTTAGATGTTTTTTACAATCAAAAAGAAAATTATTTTTTTTTAAAAATGGAGTTATATGATCATAAAGCAATTTTTTTACTCCAGATATATTATTACAAGAAGTAAAAAAAATATTTTTAAATCCCAAAGAATAAAACTCTAAATTATTACTAGAAAAATTAAAGTTTTCTGACTTATTTACTATTAAAAACACATCTTTTCCAGATTTTCGTAAAATATTAGCAATATTTATATCTAATGATGTAATTCCATCACAAGCATTTATAACAAATAACAATAAATTAGATTTAAAAATATAACAAAATATATTTTTATTAATTTTATGTTCTAAACTAGATCCACTAAATTCTCTTATACCAGCAGTGTCAGAAATCAAAATACACATGCTATTGTTACGTAGGCAAGCTACATTAGAATCCACTGAAAAATTTTTATAATTAGTAGTAGTAGAAATGTTCCTATTTAAAAATATATTGAACAAAGAAGATTTTCCAACATTAGTTCTTCCTATCAAGCTTACATATTTACCAAACATAAAAAAACCAATATAAAAATGAAACAATAACATATTTAACCATAAAATTATATTTTTTATCAAATTAAATATTATCTTTTTTATTATTATATTAATTATTTAACTAATATATAATACTTTAATTAAATATTATCTTTTTTATTATTATATTAATTATTTAACTAATATATAATACTTTAATTAAATATTATCTTTTTTATTATTATATTAATTATTTAACTAATATATAATACTTTAATTAAATATTATCTTTTTTATTATTATATTAATTATTTAACTAATATATAATACTTTAATTAAATATTATCTTTTTTATTATTATATTAATTATTTAACTAATATATAATACTTTAATTAAATATTATCTTTTTTATTATTATATTAATTATTTAACTAATATATAATACTTTAATTAAATATTATCTTTTTTATTATTATATTAATTATTTAACTAATATATAATACTTTAATTAAATATTATCTTTTTTATTATTATATTAATCATGTAATTAATATTTAATAAAAGTTGCTTTCAAATTATAATCTCTTTTGTAGATATGTTTTAATACTTTAGTTAAATATATATTTAGTTAAAATATTATTATTAAATTAATATATTGCTATATATTTTTTTATATATTTTTATAATTTTAATATATTTTTTTTTGAATATGTTTGGAAATAGGACATTTATGT
>NZ_CP134992.1 GCF_039370165.1 Buchnera aphidicola (Chaitoregma tattakana)
TGTACTATAGAACAAGATACATTTTTAATAAAAATCCTAAATTTGTACCTCCTAAAAAAGATAAATCTAGACCTGTGTTTATAAAGTATGCTATTAAGATGGCTTCTTTAACAGATGTTGCTCGGACAGAATTAAATTATGTAATACAGCCTAAAGATCCTAATACTGGAGCTATTATAAAAAGAAAAAGAAGATTAAATGAACATAGAGCCCGTGCTATGAGAGAAATAGTAAAAGCAATGATATATCATTTTAATATTACGTCAGATCTAGTACAAGCATCAGTAGAACAACTAGCTGATGAGTGTAGATTATCTACTATTTCCAAAGCAGGAAACAAGTCTATTACTAGAGCTTCTAGATTAATAACAAACTTTATGGAGCCTATGGGTTTTGTAGTATGTAAAAAAGTTTGGGACAAAGTAATAGGAAACTATACTCCTAAAATGATTACTTTAACACCTTTGTTTTTCGAGTTAATAGGAATATCTTCTAAGAAATTGTATAATGCAAAAAAACAGCAATTAGGATGGATTAATAAAGGTTTGATAAAAAGAGGATTAAAAAAAATAAGTTTTTCAGAAGCTAGAAGAATAGGAAAAGATAAAAGAATAAGAGGGATATTAAAACATAGACATATGAAGCATATTTTTTATAGAAAGCATATAAAAGCAAAAAAAATTTTTTCTATGGATGAAAAAATAGCTAAACAGAAAATTTTAAGAGCATTAGTTGCTAGGTATTCTATATTAGAACTTACTACATTAGGGCCAAAAGGATTAAAAAAACAGATAAATATTGAATATTATTATTTGAGGAAATTAGCTACTTCTCCTATACCAAAGTTTTATTAAATTTTTTAATTTATTTATGTAATTATTTATATTTACATATTTTTTTTATGTAGAATTTTTTTGTATTAATAAAATATTTTTTATTAATAAGGTTTTTTTTTAAAAAAATAAATGCATGTGTAACAATTTTTATATGCAACCAAAGAGATAAATGCAAAATAACATTAATTAAAAAGCTTTTAAAAAAGAAAATATACATAAAATAATTACTATAAAAAACTTTAATAAAAAAATTGTAAATTTTAATGAAATCAATTATTTTTAATAATATATATATACTAATATTTATAAATTTTATTTAAAATATATAACCTAAAGTTAGTTTATAAAAATTTTAAATATATTTAATGGATTTAATTTATGTTAAAAAAATGTAAAATTGCAGTTCTTCCAGGCGATGGTATAGGGCCAGAAGTTATGAACCAAGCATATAAGATAATAGATGTTTTAAATAAAAAATATTTTTTGAAAATATCGTGTAAAGAATTTTTAGTAGGACATTCTGCTCTTAAAGAATATAATACTGTTATGCCATTAAGTACTATATATGGATGCGAGGAATCTAATGCAATTTTATTTGGCTCTATAGGAGATTATAGTTTAAAATATGATTATAGAAAGAATTCTTTAGAAAAAGAATCATTATTATTCATTAGAAAAAAATTTAATTTATTTTGTAATATTAGACATGCAAAATTATATTCTAGTATCAAAGATTCTTCTCCATTAAAAAAAAATATACTTGATAAAGGAATAGATATAGTTTGTATAAGAGAACTTACAGGTGGAATATATTTTGGAAATTCTAAAATAAAATATGATAAAAATATGAATATAGAGTATGCATTTGACACAGAAAGATATAATAAACAAGAAGTATATAGAATAGCTGATATAGCTTTTAAAATAGCTAAAAAAAGACGTAAACATATTACTTCTATAGATAAATCTAATGTTTTAAAGAGTTCTATATTATGGAGAGAAGTTGTAAAAAATGTTTCTCATAATTATCCAGAAGTAAAATTAAATAATTTATATGTTGACAATGCAGTTATGCAAATAATAAAAAATCCTAGTTCTTTTGATGTAATATTATGCTCTAATATATTTGGCGATATAATTTCTGATGAATGTGCAGCAATAATAGGTTCAATAGGAATGCTACCTTCAGCAAGTATAAACGAAAATAAATTCGGGCTATACGAGCCATCAGGAGGATCTGCACCAGATATAAAAAATTTAAATATAGCTAATCCTATTGCTCAGATTTTATCACTTTCTATGTTGTTAAAGTATACTATGAATCAAATAGAAATATCTAAAAAAATTGATGATTCTGTTAATGAGGCTTTAAAATTAGGATATAGAACTAAAGATATAATTAGTAGCAGTCATGAAAATTATGTTTCTACTGAAAAAATGGGTGATATAATATCAGAAATTTTAATAGAAAAAAAATAGGGAAAAAATGAATAATAAAAGATATACTTTATATGAGAAATTATATAATTCTCATTTAATATATGAAAAAAAAAATGAAACTCCTTTAATTTATATAGATTTACATTTATTACATGAAGTCACATCACCACAAGCATTTTTTGCTATGAGAAAAAAAAATAGAAGTGTAAGAGTACCAAATAAAACTTTTGCTACTATGGATCATAATGTCTCAACAAAAAGTACTAAGAATATAGATTTCGATGAAATGTCAAATATTCAAATAAAAGAATTAACAAAAAATTGTGAATTGAACAAAATAAAATTGTTTGGTCTAGATCATCCTAAACAAGGTATAGTACATGTAATAGGTCCAGAAAATGGTTTAACATTACCTGGATATACAATTGTGTGTGGTGATTCTCATACTTCTACACACGGTGCATTTGGTGCTTTATCTTTTGGAATAGGTACTTATGAAGTAGAGCATGTTCTCACTACTCAAACTTTACCTCAAATTAGATATAAAAATATGCAAATAAAAATTTCTGGAAATATGCAAAAATATGTTTATGCTAAAGATATCATATTATATATAATAAAAAAGCTGAGTACATCAGCAGGAAATGGTTATATTATAGAATTTTGTGGGGATACTATATCTAATTTAAGTATGGAAGGAAGAATGACAATATGTAATATGTCTGTAGAATTAGGAGCAAAATCTAGTATAATTTCCCCAGATAATACTACATATAAATATTTAATAAATAAAAAATATACTCCTAAAAAAAAATATTGGGAAAAAGCAAAAATTTTTTGGAATACATTAAGATCAGATAAAAATGCTTTTTTTGACAAGAAATTTTCTTTTAATATAGAAAATGTTGCTCCTCAAGTTACTTGGGGTACTAATCCAAGTCAAACTATTGATGTTAACGGAAAAATACCATCAATTAGTGAATATAAACATGTTAATGAAAGAAAAAATATAGAAAATACATTAAAATATATGAACTTAAAACCAGGTACATATTTAAAAAATGTTCCTATAGATAAAGTTTTCATAGGATCTTGTACTAATTCTAGAATTGAAGATTTAAGAGAAGCTTCAAAAATTTTAGTAAATAAAAAAGTTCATAAACATGTACAAGCTATAGTAGTTCCAGGATCAAAAAAAGTAAAATTACAGGCTGAACAAGAAGGACTAGATGAAATTTTTATTAAATCAGGATTTGAATGGAGACTTCCTGGTTGTTCTATGTGTTTAGCAATGAATGATGATAAATTAAATAGAGGTGAAAGATGTGTATCTACTAGTAATAGAAACTTTGAAGGTAGACAAGGTAATGGTGGAATTACACATCTAGTTAGTCCTGTAATGGCATCAGCTGCTGCTATATTTGGTAAAATAGTAGATGTAAGAGATATTTAACTTAAATATAAAAGGTGAAATTTCTTTATAATATGAAAAAATTTATAGCACATAAAGGGAAAATACTTCCATTAGATATGTCTAATATAGATACTGATGTAATTATTCCTAAACAATTTTTAAAAAAAATCACAAAACAAGGATTTGGTAAATATTTATTTTTTAATTGGCGTTATATTAATAATAATATTAAAAAAAAGAATTATAATTTTATTTTAAATAAAGATATTTATAAGAATTCTAGTGTGTTACTTACTAGAAATAATTTTGGTTGTGGCTCGTCTAGAGAACATGCTGTTTGGGCTTTAAAAGATTTTGGTTTTAAAGTAATTTTGTCTTCTAGTTTTTCTGATATATTTTATAATAATAGTTTTAACAATGGTATTTTACCTATAATATTTTCAAACAAAATAATTAACGAAATTTTTTGTATTGTAAAAGATGCACATATATTATTAGCTAAAATTAATGTAATTGATAAGTATGTATCTATACTAAATAAAAAATATTTTTTTGAAATAGATGACTTTTATCATTTTTGTATAATGAATGGCCTTGATAGAATAGATTATACTTTAAAATATAAAGACAAAATAGAAGAATACGAAAAAAATAATACATTTTATTAGAATTTTATTACCAATATAAAAAAAATATTTATAAATAAACAATTGTTTTATTAAAAATGCATTATATATTTTGTAAGGAAAACATATATATGAAAGAAAAAATTATTATTTTTGATACTACATTACGAGATGGAGAACAGTCTTTGTCTAATAGTTTAACCTGTAAAGAAAAACTTAAAATAGCCATTTTATTAGAAAATATGGGAGTAGACATAATAGAAGCAGGTTTTCCAATTTCTTCTCCTGAAGATTTTCAATCAGTGAAATTAATTTCACAAACCATAAAGAATAGTAAAATATGCAGTCTTGCGAGATGTTTATATAAAGATATTGATATTGCAGCTAAAGCTATGAAATATTGTTTACAGGATTCTTTTAGAATACATTTGTTTATTGGTACTTCCAATCTTCATATAAAACATAAATTAAAAAAAAATTTTGATGATATACTTGATATGTCTATAAAATCAGTAATAAGAGCTAGAAAATATACTAATGATATAGAATTTTCTTGTGAAGATGCTGGAAGGACTGAAATAGAAAATTTATGCATTATTATAGAAAATGTAATTAAGAATGGAGCTACAACTATAAACATACCAGATACTGTAGGATATACAGTACCATTAGAATTTTCTAAAATAGTAAAAGAAATATTAAATAAAGTTCCTAACATAGATAAAGCGATTTTATCTGTACATTGTCACAATGATTTGGGAATGGCCACAGGTAATGCAATAACTGCTATACAATGTGGCGCAAGACAGATAGAAGGAACAATTGGTGGAATTGGGGAAAGAGCTGGTAATACTGCTTTAGAAGAAGTTATTATGACAATAAAAACTAGAAAAGATATTTTAAATTTTTATACTAATATAAATTTTAAAGATATTTATAAAACCAGCAAAAAAATAAGTAATATATGTAATTTAGAAATTTCATCGAACAAACCGATAATAGGAAGTAATGCGTTTTCGCATTCTTCTGGTATACACCAAGATGGAGTATTAAAAAATAAAAAAAATTATGAAATAATTTCTCCGGAATCTATAGGATCTAAAAAGAAGAATTTTAATTTAACTTCTAGATCTGGAAGAGCTGCTATCAAATTTTATATGAAAGATATGGGTTATTCAGAAAAAACATATGATTTGAATATACTTTATAAAAAATTTATAAAGTTAGCAGATCAAAATGGTAGAGTGTTTAAATACGATTTAGAGGCTTTAGCTTTTTTAAAAAATTCTTATGAAGAAAATAAATATTATGAGTTAGTTTATTTAAAAATTTGTACATTATATAATTCTGGAAACAAAATTATAATAAAATTAAAATGTGGAAATAAAGTTAAAAAAGAATCTGTGTCAAATACGTCTAATTTAATATTTACAATTTTTGATTTAATAAAGAGAATTTCTAAAATAGAAATGAAATTAAAAAAAATTATTTTAAAATCAAAAACTAATAGAAGTCGTATTGTTAATTTAGTAAATTTGTCTGTTATATATAACAATACTAATTTTCATAGTAAAAAAATTACTTCTGATTATATGAAATCTTATATATTGTCTTTAATAATAGTGCTAAATAGTATAAGAAAATATAAAATAGTTCGTAAAAAATTACATAATGTATAAAAATTATATTTTTTTAATTTTATTTTTTTTAAATTATTATAACTATTTTTTATTAAATTATAATAAAAAAAATGTACACAAATATAAAAATTTTATTTAAACTTTATATAATAAAATATTTAAAGAATTCTTTATATTTTTTTTTAAAAAATAATTAATTAAACCGAACAGCTATTATATTATTTTTTTATTAAAAAACAATTTATTATATCTAAAATTAATAATATTATTATATTAAAATATTTTATTGTGTACATTATTTTTTTTTATTGTTTAATATTATATTTTTTTTTACTCATTTTGTCTATATATGCCATTCCAAAGGCAGATATTACAAAAGTTAGATGTATTACTACAGACCACATTATTTTGTTATCTACAATTTTTTCTGCATTCATAAATATTCTTAATAAATGCACAGAAGATATAGCAACTATGGAAGAAGCTACTTTATTTTTTATAGAATTTACGTCCATGGTACCCATCCAACTAAGTATATTTTTATTTTCTTTAACTTCTTCCATTTTCATAATAAAATTTTCATATCCTGAAAACATTACCATCACTAATAGTCCTCCTACTAATGCAATGTCTATTAAAGACAATACTATTAGTACTAATCCAGATTCTGACATTTTAAATATTTCAGGAATTACAAAAATAATTTGTTGAAAAAATTTTAAAGTAAGTAAAATGAATCCAAATGATAAACCTATATACACAGGAAACATAAGCCATCTTGAGGCATATATTATATTAGCAATTATTTTTTGCATTTTATGAATTTACCTTAATATTTTTATATACTTTATACAAAATTTATAATACATTTCTAAAAAGTATAAAAATATTTTATTTTATTAATAATAATATATTTATTAAAATATTTTAATCAATATTTTGTATTATTTTTTAATATAAAATTTTTTAAACTTTTTTTGTATTTTATAAAATTAAAAAAATATTAAATTGTAAATGTATTTATTTTAATAATGTTAGCATTAAAAATTATTTTATTCTTATAATATTAAAATTATAATATTTTAATATTAAACTTATGGAAAAATATTATTATAAAAAAGATTTTTTGTAGTTTTAATTTTTTAAATTATACTCTAAAAAACTAATAAAAAACTTTATGAGAAAAATTA
>NZ_CP134993.1 GCF_039370165.1 Buchnera aphidicola (Chaitoregma tattakana)
GGAATCGATCGGGAAAAATAGTTTCCCAGTTTTACAAACTGGATCGGTTAGGGACACTGCCAAAACAACAGTCAAAACATTATAGGTGTTCAAATAGATGTTATAGGTCGAAAAGTTAGTCCATAGGCTAGTTAAATTTCTTGTCAAAAAAACGTAATCGGTGTCAAATCTTGTTATAGGTTAATTAATTAAACTGTGGTGTTAGCGTTGAGTGTAGATGAATCCTTTTGCGTAGGAGTAGGATAAGTTTAGAAAGTAATGACGAATTGTAGGTCAAACTGAAACTCATGGTTCTATGTTTATATAAAATGTAGTGTGGAAAGGACAAATTGTGAGACAAATAGAAATTTCGAGTCAAAAATACCGTTGTATCTGTAGGCATAGATTAGGTGTAAATCACGAAGTGTAAGGCAAATTAAAACTCTAGGTGAAAAATTAAATTCTTAAATTAACGTTAAATGTCTTGATAAAACCAGTAATTCCTTGTCCAATCTTTATTTAATCGAATGATCCAATTTTTTGGGGGCTTAAGTGAAATTTCGAGTCAAAAATATATTTTTACATAATCCAACCCAATTTCCCATTGGGCGAGGAATTACGTGTCAAATTGAGATATACTGTTAAAAATTCAATTCAATAGCCCAAATGAAACATAGAGATTTAGAAGTGAGTGCGAGTAAAATTACAAGTTTGAGTTTCGCTTTAAATGATAGAAAAAAAAGTAATATTTCTAAATGAATCAAAGAGTTGCCCGTCAAATTTCCAGTGAAAAATGCAGTACACGATTAGGATATGAAAAGATTATCCGGGTCAACTACCACTACATACACCGCTTTCTCTAAGCCGATTCTACCACCACCGTCTTTACCACCACCCCCTCCCCCGAACTACAAATGACAGAATCACCCTAAGGTCCTTTTACAGTTAACGCCTCTGGTGAATTTTTAAAAATTTTATTTGATTTATTTTATTGTTAAAACGTATATATTCGCGGGCTCCCGTAAATCTTAGGTAGATCTTTTGAAATATATTTGATTTTTTTTCTTTTGTTATATGTGTTTACTTGTCCTCTTGCTCTAGCCACATCTTATTTCGGTAGGTAAATCTTCCACAACCCACCCTTTCCCTTGCACATACATAAACATTGCTCACAATAGGTTGTTATTAGTTAGGATTTCAGCTGCGTAACATCAATCATGTATTTATTAATAACCAATTTCTTTTCTGTTGCATTGGATTTTTTTTTTGCGGGAGATGTCATTTAGGGATCATTGCTGAGATTGAAGAAATACGAAACCTCTCTATATCACGACTCTGGAGCAAATGGATCGTCAGGAAGTCAACTCATTCAAAAAAGGTTTTGTTAGTAAGCTTTACCGCACAATTGTAAGTATTTTTTTGTTAAATATGTGTACCACCTTTTTTGGAATGATTTTTTGTAATATTGTGTTTAGCTATTTATTATCATTTTGTTTAACATCTATGTACTTCTGTTTTTCAGCAATTTTTTTTTTAAACATTTTTTTTTAATGTAGAATGAGCAACTCCCCGTAGGGACCCTTTCCGGTACGAATCCCAACTTCCTCTCAGCCCCCTCCCCCCCGCAGGGGTACTCCAAAACGTTGGAGTATCGGGTTTGACAATCCCGCGGACCCTAGTCGCAGGACCTCGTACAGCGGCATAGTCTCTGTGAAGGATTTCTTTATAGAACCAATCTTCTGAAGATATCCTAGGGGTCCCTCCCGTTTCGGTTGATTT